>NZ_JAAGNB010001584.1:0-4126 GCF_010550475.1 Amycolatopsis sp. SID8362 | reverse complement strand
CCCGCATCCTGGCGGCGCTGGCCCCGCTGACCCCGCCCGGCGGCCACTGCTGGTTCTTCGGCGGCGAGGTGACCGGTGAGGCGGCGATGCGGAACCTGGTCCGCGCCAACGCGGAGGCGGGCGCGGACGTCATCAAGGTGATGGCCAGCGGCGGTAGCCTCACCCCGGGCGGCGCGGCCATGTGGGAGTCCCAGTTCTCCCCGGCCGAGGTGAAGGCGGTCGTCGCGGAGGCGCACGCGCTCGGCCTCCCGGTGGCGGCGCACGCGCACGGCACGGAGTCGATCGAGTTCGCGGCCGACGCGGGCGTGGACACGATCGAGCACTGCTACTGGCTGGCCGGCGACGCGCAGTGGCACCGCCGTGCGGACATCGCGCGCCGGATGGCGTCGGCCGGGATCGCGGCTTGCTGCACGGCCGGGCCGCGGGATTGGCTGGTGCAGCGCTCGACGCTCGGCGAGGCGGCGGCGCGTCCGCTGTTCGACCGGATCGCGTGGCTGGACTCGCTGGGTGTCCCGATCCTGCCGGGGTCGGACGGCGGGGTTCGGAACGCGGTGTTCGGCGAGTACGCGGGGCTGCTGGGGATGTACGAGTGGCTGGGGTTCAGCCCGGAGCGAGTGCTGGAGCTGGCCACGTCGAGCGCGGCGGACATCCTCGGGTTGTCGTCGGTGACGGGCCGGGTGCTGCCGGGGCTGGACGCGGACTTGCTGGTGGTGGACGGGGATCCGCGCACCTCGACTTCGGTGCTGGCCGACGTGCGGCTGGTGGTCGCCCGCGGCCGCCTGGTGGGCTGAGTTCCGGCGGCAGAGACGCCTGGCCGCGCGGTCTGCCCGACGTCGCGGAGACATTGCGGGCCGGTCGCGACGTCGGCGCAAGAGCTCCGCGGTGCCGTGGATGTCCGCGGCCGCGCGCCCAGCACCGACGTGAATGACTCATTCATGTCGTCGGACGACATGAATGAGTCATTCACTACGTGGCGAACCGGCGCTCAGGAGAAGTCGGGCTCCGAAATCCGCGCCCGCTTGATCTCCGAAACGTGCTCGAACCCCGCCAACGTCGCCAGCGCGTCGAACAACCGCCCGGCGTCCTCGCCGCGCGCGATCTTCGACACCACCGGCCCGAAGAACGCGGCGCCGTCGATCCGGATGATCGGGGTGCCGATCTCGATGCCCACCGCGTCCATCGCTTCACGGGTACTGGCGCGGACCTGGTCGTCGGCCGCGTCGGTCGTGGCGATCTCGTTCAGCTCGGGCGGCAGGCCCAGCTCGTCCAGCGCCGCCGAGATCACCGCCGGGAAGTCCTTGTTGCCCTCTTCGTGGATGCGCTTGCCCAGCGCGGTGTACAGGTCGCGCAGCACCTTCGGGCCGAGCTGCTCGGCGGCCGCCGTCGCCACGCGGACCGGGCCCCAGGCCGCCTGCATGCGCTTCAGGTAGGCCTCCGGGTCGTCGAGGTACTGCTCGGGGATCTCGCGGTCGGCGTTGACCACCGAAACGCTCATCACCCGGAACCGCAGGTCGATCTCCCGGACCTGCTCGACCTCCAGCAGCCACCGCGACACGACCCAGGACCACGGGTCCATCGGGTCGAACCACTGTTCCACGGTCTTCATCCTTACCCCTTCCGCACTTCGATGCCGGCGAACAGGTCGTCCTCCGGCCCAGAGCCGCCCACCCGGGAACGGGCGAGCTCGAAATCTTCGGTCGGCCACAGCTCGCGCTGGAGCTCCAGCGGGACGGCGAACCAGTGGCTGTCCGGGTCGATCTGGGTGGCGTGGGCGAGCAGCGCCGCGTCGCGCCGCGGGAAGTGGTCCGCGCACGGCACCCGCGTGGTGATCCGCGCGTAGATGTCCGGCTTCGTGTCCCACTCCTTCAGCCACTCGTGGTACGGCGAATCCAGCCCCGCCGCCAGCAGCGCCTCGTGGAAGATCGCCATCTTCTTGCCGCACCACTCGTGGACGTAGTACAGCTTCAGCGGCTGCCAGTCCGGGTCGTCGCCGGCCGCCTCGAACGCCGCGACCGCGACCTCGTGCGCCCGGATGTGGTCCGGGTGCGGGTAGCCGCCGTTCTCGTCGTAGGTGATGACGACGTGCGGCCGGAACTCGCGCATCTCCACGAGCAGCCGCTCGGTGCACGTCGAAAGCGGGAGGCTCGCGAACCGGCCCGGGGGCACCGGGGTGCCGTCCGGCCAGCCGGAGTCGGCGAACCCGAGCCACCGCTGCTGGACGCCGAGGACCTCGATCGCGCGGGCGATCTCGCCCCGGCGGACCGCGGTGAGGTCGGCGCGCACCTCCGGCGTGTCCATGGCCGGGTTGAGGATGCTGCCCTCTTCGCCGCCCGTGCACGTGACAACCAGGACTTCGTGACCCTCGTCCACGTACCGCGCGAGCGTCGCCGCGGCCTTGCTCGATTCGTCGTCCGGGTGCGCGTGCACCGCCATCAGCCTCATCGTGCCCTCCGCACCAGGGTCGCGCCGCCGTCGATGTCCAGGCCTTGCCCGGTGATGTGCTTCGCCGCGGGGGAGCAGAGGAACGCCACGACGTCGGCGACGTCGTCGGCGGTCTGCTCCCGGCCGAGCGGGACGCGGTCGGCGACGACCTCGTCGAACTCGGCGCGGCTGACGTCCTGCCACTGCTTGCTCCAGACGAACCCGGGCCGGACGGTGTTCACCCGCACCCCGGCCGGCGCCAGCGCGACGGCGAGCGAGGTGCTCCAGTGTTCGAGCGCGGCCTTCGCGGCGCCGTACGCGGGGGAGACGACCCACGGCATGTTCGCCGCGATCGAGCTGACGTTGCAGATCGCCGAGCCGCGGCCGAAGCGCTCGCGCAGGGCCTTCGTCACGCGGTAGGCCGTGGTGAGGTTGAGCGCGAAGATGTCGTCCCACACCGCTTCCGGCGGCCAGGTCGCGTCCTCGACGGGTTCGAGGTGCGGGCGCCGTTCGCCGCCCAGCACGTTGACGAGCACCGAAAGCTCGCCCGGCAGCGCGGCCGCCAGCTTGTCCACTTCGGACGCTTCGCGGAGGTCGCAGACGAAACCCTTGGCACCGGCGGGAACCGACGGCTCGACGACGTCGACCGCCACGACCTCGTCGACGACGCCGGCCGCGAGCAGCCGCTCGGCCACCGCCGACCCGATCCGCCCGCCCGCCGCGGTGACCACTCCGGTCCTCATCGTGCCGCCCCTTCCGGAAGCCGGGCCGCCACCGCGCGGTAGTCCGCGACCAGGCGGTCCATCAGGTACGTGGTGGTGGCCGCGGCCGCCGCGGCCGCGCCCATGCGCTCGCGGTCCCGCAGGCACGAAAGCAGCTCGTTCACGGCGGCGACGACGGCCGCGGTGTCCGCCGGGTCGACCAGCAGCCCGGTCCGGCCGTGCTCGATCTGCGCGCACAGCCCGCCGACGCGCCCGGCGACGACCGGCCGTCCCTTCGCCATCGCCTCGGTGACGGTGAGCCCGAACCCTTCGGCGAGGCTCTTCTGCACGACGACGTCCGCCCGCCGCTGCAGGGCGTTGATCAGCAGCGCGGCGCGTTCGGGGTCCCGCTGCGAGGTGCGCAGCAAGTGCACCCGGCGCCGCACCGGCGCAGGCAGCCCGGCCCGCAGCCGCCGCACTTCGGCGAGCACGGCGAGGCCTTCGGGGTCGTCCGGGATCTCTTCGGGATCGTTGCCCGCCAGCACGAGGTGGACGTCGCCGGGCAGGCCGGGCAGCAGCCGCAGCACCCCCGGCATGTCCTTGAGCGGGTCCCACCGCGAGACCTGCAGCACGAGCCGCGCCCCGGCCGGCATCGGCGCGTCCTGCTCGACGGCGGCGAGTTCGCTCGTGGTTTCCGCGGTCAGCCCGGCTTCGGCGAGCAGCTCGTTCGCCTCCACCGCGTCCATCGGCCGGTTCTTCGCCGCCTTCGGGTCGAACGCCGGCGCGCACACCGCGACCGGGCGCCCCGGCGGCGCGTACTCCGCCAGCGCCGTCACCACGATGTCCACTGTGGACAGCTCGGCGGCGAACGCCCGCCAGACCGCCGAAGGGCCCTGGCCCGGGGTGTCGGTGCCGATGTGGCAGTGCCAGACCACCCGGGCACCGGCCGCGGCCAGCGCCGGGGCCAGGCCGAGCACCTGCGGGTCGTGCAGCACCACGGTGTC
>NZ_JAAGNB010001539.1:0-694 GCF_010550475.1 Amycolatopsis sp. SID8362 | reverse complement strand
CCGACGGCTCGCTGGCCGCGCTTGACGTCCAGTGCGCGCTGGTCACGGCCGTGAAGGCGCGCGTGCCGGAGCTGTTCGTCAACGCGCGGACCGACACGCACTGGGCGGGCGACCGCTCGATCGCCGAAGCCGAACGGCGGGTGCGGGCGTACGGCGAGGCGGGCGCGGACGGCGTGTTCGTGCCCGGCCTCGCCGAGCCGGCGGACGTCGAGCGGATCGTCGCCGCCGGCCTCCCGCTCAACCTGCTGTTCCTGCCCGGGAAGGTCACCGTGGCCGGACTGGCCGAGCTGGGCGTGGCGCGGATCAGCCTGGGCTCGCTGCCGTACCGGATGGCCCTCGCGGCCGCCGCCGAGACCGCGCGAGCCGTGCGCGAGGGCCGTGACCTGCCGCTGAGCCCGCCGTCCTACGCCGACGTCGTCGCGCTGCTGCCGTAAACGGCTTGCCCGGGTCTGCTTGAGTCGGGGCATGCGCGCCTTCGGAACCGACTTCGCCGTCCCGTCCGGATACCTGAACACGCCCAGCGTCGGCATCCCGCCCGCGCCGGTGGCCGAAGCCGTCGCGGAGTCGGTCGACCGGTGGCGGACCGGCGCGACCCGGCCGGGGGAGTTCGACCAGTACGTCACGCGGTCGCGGGCCGGGTTCGCCCGGCTGCTCGGCGTCGACCCCGGGCGCGTCGCGATCGGCGCGTCGGCCT
>NZ_JAAGNB010001491.1:0-889 GCF_010550475.1 Amycolatopsis sp. SID8362 | reverse complement strand
AGCCGCCGGGCAGGCGGAACGCGACGGTCCCCGCGTTCACCGTAGCCGCGCCGAGCGAGACCAGCGTGCGGGTCAGCCGCGCGGTGCCCTGCTCGCCGGCGAGCTTCTCCGCCGAGACGCGGCAGGCCTGGAACCGCGCCTGCGCGCCGCCGACGTCGGCCGGGGGCCGTTCCTTCGCCAGTGCCTCCCCGATGTCCCGGCGGTCGTCGGCGTCGTAGCGCGAGGTGAGCGTGACGACCGGCAGCTCCTCCGCCGCGATCTCGGCCTGCCTCGCCCTGGCCAGCACCATCGCCGTGACCGGCAGGCCGACCGGCCGTTCGGTGCCGAACTCGACCGGCTTCAGATCGGCGTCGAGCCCGAGGAAGGCCAGCTCGGCGGTCAGCTGGTCGCGCAGCTGCGCCGCCTCGGCAGGCGTGCAGCGGTCCCGCTCGTCCGGCGGGCGCCAGTCCGCGCCGAACGCGGCGACCAGCTCGTCGCGGAACCGGTCCCGGCCGAGGATGTCCCGCAGCGTCTCGAGGCGGACCGGGTCGAGCAGGCACTGGACCAGCCAGCCGGCACCGTCGACGCGGCCCCACATCCAGTCGCTGGCGCGCCACGACGCCTTGTAGAACGCGCCGAAGTAGTTCGCCTGCAGCCCGGTCAGCTTGTCCTCGGCCCGGCTGCGCGTCATGTCCAGCAACGTCCGCGAATCGGCGCTGACCTGCACCAGGTCGACCCGCTGGTCGACCGAAGGCGCCTGCGCGAGCAGCCCGCGCGTCGCCACGTGCAGCGCCACCAGCCGGGCCTGGACGACGTCGTCGGCGACGTCCGGCTCGAGCGCGAGCCAGTCCAGCAGCGTGGTCACCGTGCCGGCTTCGTCCCCGGCGGCGGCCAGCGCGCGCAACGTCGG
>NZ_JAAGNB010001445.1:0-1188 GCF_010550475.1 Amycolatopsis sp. SID8362 | reverse complement strand
GGGGGCCGACCGCCGCGCGCCGGCCGGGCAGGCGGCCTTCGAGGCCGAGCAGGTCGCGGTCCGGGTGCGGGGTCAGCAGGCAGGGCTCGGCGCTGTCGAGGTCCACCAGCACGTCGTCGGCGAAGTGCAGCGAAGGCGGGTGTGGTCCGGTCCACGGCTCGAGCGCGATGACCGCGACCTGCTCCGGCATCGGCCACCGCGCGGCCTCGGCCATCGTGGCGAGCGTCGAGGGTGACGACGGCGGGGTGGCGAGCAGCAGTTCGAGCAGCCGGCGGCGACGGCGTTCGAGCGTGCCCGTCGCCATCGCCTGCGCCAGCGTGTACCCCTCGACCGAGTACGCCGAAATCTCGTCCACGTAAGCGAAAATCGCTTCCGCGCCGATGCAGAGCACCGCGGCGGGGAAGCGGTGCGCCTGCCCGAGTTCCGCGATGTACCGCCACGCCGCGCGCCCGCCCGCGCGGTAGGCCGCCTGCAGGGAATTGACGCTGCCGCCGTCGTGGTGGACGCGTCTGCCGACCTCCACGAACAAGCTCGCCCAATCGTCCTGTGTGGACGGTAGGTCTTCGATGCTGTCGATGCAGCTGAGCACCGCCTGCTCGATCGCGAGCACGATCACCTTGCCGAACTCGCCTTCCAGCGGCTTGGCGTACTCCGGCACGGCCCGCTGGACCTCTTCGAGGATCCGCCGGGCGAGCGGGTCGGCGTGCGGCCGGAACCGGCGCGCGAGCTCCGTCGGCAGCGAGCACCACAGCTGGCGGGCGCGGCCGGTACCCCGGGGGTGCGGGATCACCTGGGTGATCGTCGTCATGCCACAACCCCTTTCCGGCACCGGTGCGCGAAGGTCATGTACTCACACGGGATCGGAGTTGGCAACCGCCGATCCTGCCTCGGGACCGGGTTCTGTCACGTGGGGACCAATGGCGGCGGCCAGTATTGTCACCTGTCCGACAAACGGCGGAACACTCACGCGCACAAGGGTTTCCGGTCCGCGATTTGTGGTCCGGGACGGTATCTTCGCGCCCTTCCTCGTTGTTAGCGTGATCAACCGAGGAGGCCGGATGACGACGCTCGTATCGTGGTGCTCCCGCCGCGCCGGCGTGGTCGTCGTGCTGTGGCTGGTGGCGCTGGGCGGCCTCGGGTACGCCGCGCTGCACGCCGGCGCGGCCTTCCGCGACACGATCGACCTGC
>NZ_JAAGNB010001393.1:0-2045 GCF_010550475.1 Amycolatopsis sp. SID8362 | reverse complement strand
AGACGCAACCAAGGCCACCTTGGGGCGCTGGTCAGGGGATGTCTGCGGCGGTCAGTGTGCGGGGGATGCGCGGGGCAAGGCGCCGCGGTGGTCGGGGGCCTCCCCGACGGCTGTCGGCTGGCGGTTGCGGCACGCGACTGCGACTGCGCAGCGGCTGCGGCTCCCGGCTGCGGCTCGCGGCTGGCGGCTGCGGCTGGCGGCGATCAGCCACGCGCGATCCGGCCGCCCACCGGTGAGGTTTCCCGCGTGTCGGGGCTGGGTATGACCCACCCGGGTAATCATCGGCAGAGGGAGGAGCTCCAGGTGACCACGGACGGCAATCGGCTCCGGCCCCAGGACCTCGTGCACGTGACGCAGGAGCGCGTCGGCGACGCGGTGGTCCTGACGGTGTCCGGCGAAGTCGACCTGCTCAGCGCGTCCGTCCTCGGCGACGGCATCACCGAAGCGCTCGCCGGCACTCCGGCGCTACTCGTGATCGACCTCACCGACGTCTCGTTCCTGGCCTCCATCGGCATCACCGCCCTGCTCGAAGCCCGCCGCGGGGCCGGCGCCGGGACGCGCGTGCGGGTCGTCGCGCCGGAACACAGCGTCGTCGCCCGGACCCTGCGGCTCACCGGCCTGCGCGAGACCCTGGCCGTCACGGCGACCCGGGACGCCGCCTTGGCGCGTTGACCAGCCGGAACAACGTGGTCGTCACCGGCCGCGACGCCGGGCCCACCCTCGTGCTCGCGCACGGGTTCGGCCGCGACCAGAACCGCTGGCGCCTCGTCGTGCCGCCGCTCGCCGAGCGGTACCGCTTGGTGCTGTTCGACCACACCGGCTCGGGCCGCTCGGACGCGCTCTGCACCCTGCGCGCGGCGGCGGTGTACGCCGCGGACCCGGCCGGTGCGCTGACGTCCCTCAACACCGTGCTGCACCGGGAGTACCGCGGCGCCGATCCGCGGTACTACGCGGTCGTCGCGGCCGTGACCGAACTGCTCGTGGGGTTCGGCGACGACACCGCCCTGCTCGCGCTGAGCGTCCCGCTCCCCGGAGGAGATCCACCGTGACCTTGTTCTCCGCGACCACCCGGACCACCGGAACGGGCCCGGTCGTCACGATCGGCGGCGAGCTCGACGTGGCCACCTCACCCCGCCTGCGCGCCGAGCTCGACGCCGCGCCGCTGGAACGCGGCCAGCTGCTGGTCGTGGACCTGGCCGAGGTCGAGTTCTGCGACTCCAGCGGCATTTCCACCCTCATCGCGGCCCGCAACGTCGCCGAGGCGGCCGGAGCGGCGCTCGCACTGGTCGCCGTCCCGGCCCGGCTCAGCCGGACGTTCGACCTGATCGGCCTCGGCGGCTTCTTCCCGACCTTCCCGACCGCCGAAGCGGCGATCACCGCGCACGGCTAGCCCGGCTCACCCGCAGGACCCGGCCACGGCACCACGGCCGGCGGCCCGGCCACCGCGGCGCCACCGGCCCAGCCCGAGCGTGGACTTCGGGTGCTCCGCCCCTAACGCGGGCTGTGGTCGGCGAACTCGACCGTGAACCCGTCCGGATCCCGCAGCTGCAGCTGCCGCTCGAACCCCCGGTCCCGCGGCGGCCCGAGCACCGGCACGCCGCGGGCCACGAAGTCCGCGTACAGCTCGTCGAGGTCGTCGGCGAGCAGCTCGACCTGGACGAACGCCCGCAGCTTCCGGCTCTCCCGCTCGACGGCCGCGCCCAGTTCGAGCAGGCCGAGCGTGCCGGTGTCCAAGCGCAGCAACGCGAAGCGGCCGTTGCGGACTTCGGTGGCGAACCCGAGGGATTCGTAGAACGGGAGCGAACGGTCGAGGCTGGTGACCGGCAGGCTCATCCCGGCGAACGTGATCAAGGCGCACTCCTTCGGCTCGGTGCGCCAAGGGGAGCCGAAGGACGGGCGTTCCGACGCCGCACCCGTCCGTGGCCGAGCCTAGCCGAGTTCCGCGAGCACCGCCCGGATCGCCGGGCTGGTGTCCGCGCTCCGCCGCCACGCCGCGTGCACCTCGCGCTTCGGCGGCCGCCGCAACGGCAGCGCGACCAGCCGCT
>NZ_JAAGNB010001347.1:0-392 GCF_010550475.1 Amycolatopsis sp. SID8362 | reverse complement strand
TGGAGTCCGAGCGGCTGGCGGTGTTCGAGGACTGCGTCGACGCCGAGCTCACCGCCGGGCGGCACGGGGAGCTGACCGGCGAGCTGCAGGCCATGATCACCGAGCACCCGCTGCGCGAACGGCTCGCCGCGCAGCTGATGATCGCGCTGCACCGGGCCGGGCGGCAGGGTGACGCGCTGGAGGTCTACCGGCGGCTGCGGGCGACCCTGATCGAAGAGCTCGGCGTCGAACCCGGCGCGGAGGCCCGCCGGGTGCACGCGGCCGTCCTGCGCGGCGAAGATCCCGTGCCGCGGTTGCCGCCGCCGGTCTGGCCGGTGTGCCAGCTGCCGCCGGACATCGGGGACTTCACCGGCCGCGACGCCGAACTCGCGGAGCTGACCGGGGTGCTGGGC
>NZ_JAAGNB010001294.1:0-6301 GCF_010550475.1 Amycolatopsis sp. SID8362 | reverse complement strand
CGCTGGGCGCGCTGCTCGGCGCCCTGCCCGCGGACGCGCCGCTGCGCGCGGTGGTCCACACCGCCGCCGTGCTCGACGACGCCGTGCTCGACGAACTCACGCTCGACCAGGCCGGGCGCGTGCTGCGGGTCAAGGCCGAGGCCGCGATCGCCCTGCACGAGCTGACCCGGGATCTCGACCTCGACGCGTTCGTGCTGTTCTCGTCGCTCGCGGGCACCTACGGCGGTGCGGGGCAAGGGAACTACGCCCCGGGAAACGCTTTCCTCGACGCGTTCGCGCGCTACCGCCGCGGCCTCGGACTGCCGGGGACGTCGATCGGCTGGGGGCACTGGGCGGGCGGCGGCATGGCCGACGGCGGCCTCGAGACGCGGCTGCGGCAGCGCGGAGTCCCGCCGATGCCGCCGGAGCTGGCTCTCGACGGCCTGCAGCGCGTCCTCGACCTCGACGACACGGCCGTCGTCGTCGCCGACGTCGACTGGACGGCCGCGCAGGACCCCGGCCGGTTGCTCGCTGACCTGCTCCCGCGCACCAGTAACGAAAACGTCGAACCCGGCCTGGCCGGTTTGGCGCCGGCGGAGCGGGACCGGCGGCTGCTCGAGATCGTGCGCACGCAGATCGCCGCCGTGCTCGGGTTCGCCGAGCCGGACCGGATCGACCCGGCGCGGGCCCTGCGCGACCTCGGGTTCGACTCGCTGACCGCGGTGGAGCTGCGCAACAAGCTCGGCGCCGCGGTCGGCCTGAAGCTGCCGGCCACGCTCGTCTTCGACCACCCGAGCCCGGCCGCGCTGGTCAGCCACCTCGCGTCGCACTTCGGCGCGGCGGTGGCCAGCACGGCTGTCCTCGAACGCGGTGCGGCGGACGAGCCGATCGCGATCGTGGCGATGAGCTGCCGGTTTCCCGGCGGCGTCGGCTCGCCGGAGGACCTCTGGGAACTCCTGGCCGCCGGCCGGGACACGGTCACGCCGTTCCCGGCCGACCGCGGCTGGGACGTCGACGCCGTGTACGACCCCGACCCGGAGAGCCCGGGCCGGTCCTACGTCCGGCACGGGTCCTTTGTGGACGACGTGACCGGCTTCGACGCCGCGTTCTTCGGGATCAGCCCGCGCGAGGCGCTCGCGATGGATCCGCAGCAGCGGATGCTGCTGGAGACGGCGTGGGAGGCATTCGAACGCGCCGGGATCGACCCGGCGGCGTTGCGCGGCAGCCGGGTCGGCGTGTTCGCCGGCACCAACGGCCAGGACTACAGCACCCTGCTGATGAACGCCCGCGACCAGGTCGAGGGCTACCTCGGCACCGGCAGTTCGGCGAGCGTGTTCTCCGGCCGCGTCGCGTACGCGCTGGGGCTGGAGGGCCCGGCGGTCACCGTGGACACGGCGTGTTCGTCGTCGCTGGTGGCGCTGCACCTGGCGGCGCAGGCGCTGCGGGCCGGGGAGTGTTCGCTGGCGCTGGCCGGCGGGGTCACGGTGATGTCCACGCCGATCGGGTTCGTCGAGTTCTCGCGCCAGCGCGGCCTGGCCGCCGACGGCCGCTGCAAGCCGTTCGCGGCGGCCGCCGACGGCACAGCGTGGGGTGAAGGCGCCGGGATCTTGCTGGTGGAACGGCTTTCCGACGCCCAGCGGCTCGGCCACCCGGTGCTCGCCGTGCTGCGGGGTTCCGCGGTGAACTCCGACGGCGCGTCGAACGGCTTGACCGCGCCGAACGGGCCGTCGCAGCAACGGGTGATTCGGGCCGCGCTGGCGGCCGCGGGTCTGACGGCGTCCGATGTGGACCTCGTCGAGGCGCACGGAACAGGCACTCGACTCGGTGATCCCATTGAGGCCCAAGCAGTTCTGGCGACCTACGGACAGGACCGCGCGGAACCGGTGTGGCTCGGCTCGGTGAAGTCGAACCTCGGGCACACACAAGCGGCCGCCGGCGTTGCCGGGGTGATCAAGGTGGTCGAGGCGCTGCGGAACGGGATGCTGCCCCGGACGTTGCACGTCGATGCTCCGTCGTCCGAAGTGGACTGGTCGGCCGGTTCGGTGCGGCTGCTGACCGAGCCCGTCGCCTGGCCCGCTTCCGAGCGGCCCCGGCGGGCTGGGGTGTCGTCGTTCGGGATCAGCGGCACCAACGCGCACATCGTGCTGGAGGAACCGCCCGCGGTGGCGGTGCCGGCCGAGACGTTCTCCGGGAACGTGGTGCCGTGGCTGGTTTCGGCGCGGACCGAGGAGGGGCTGCGGGCGCAGGCGTCGCGACTGCTGGAGTTCCTCGAGACCGGGCCGGATCTTGTCGCGACCGCGCGGACGCTGGCCACCGGCCGGGCGTCGCTCGAGTGCCGTGCCGTCGTGCTCGCCGCCGACCTCGACGGGTTCCGGCGTGGGCTGACCGGGCTCGCCGAGGGACGCGCGGTCGCCGAGGTCGTGCGGCCTGGGCTTGGCAAGGTCGCTTTCCTGTTCTCCGGGCAGGGTTCCCAGCGCGCCGGGATGGGGCAGGAGCTGTACGCGGCCTTCCCGGCCTACGCGGCCGCGTTCGACGCGGTGTGCGAACACCTGGACCCGCGGCTCGGTGACTTCCTCGGCTCGGCCGAGACGGAGTTCGCGCAGCCGGGCATCTTCGCGGTGGAAGTGGCGTTGTTCCGGCTCCTGGAGTCGTGGGGCGTCCGGCCCGACGCCGTGGTGGGCCATTCGGTGGGGGAGATCGCGGCCGCGCACGTCGCGGGGATCCTGTCGCTCGAGGACGCTTGCGCGCTGGTGTCCGCGCGAGGCCGGCTGATGCAGGCGTTGCCTTCGGGTGGCGTGATGATCGCGGTCCAGTCGTCCGAAGTGGACATCGAGCTTCCTGAGGGAGTGTCTCTGGCCGCGGTGAACGGGCCGGATTCGGTGGTGCTGTCCGGTGTGGAGGCCGCGGTCACGGAGTACGCGGCGAAGTTCGCGAAGACCAAGCGGCTCAACACGAGTCACGCGTTCCATTCGGCGTTGATGGAGCCGATGCTGGCGGAGTTCGCGGCGGCGATCGACGGGCTCGGTTGCGCTGAGCCGTCGATTCCCTTTGTGTCTACTGTGGATTCGTCGGCGGTGACGCCGGAGTACTGGGTGCGGCAGGTGCGGGAGCCGGTCCGGTTCGCCGAGGCCGTCGAACGGCTGCGGGCCTCGGGCGTCACCGGGTTCGTCGAGCTGGGCCCGGACGCCGTTCTGACGCCGATGGTCGATGGGGCCGTTCCTACCCTTGTCGCCGGTCGGCCCGAAGAGGCCGGTGTCCTGGCCGCGGTGGCGCACCTCGACGTCGACTGGCCGCGGGTGTTCGGCGCCGGGCCGATCCGCACGGATCTGCCGACGTACGCGTTCCAGCACGAGCGGTTCTGGCTGGACGCGGCGGACGAGCCCGATACGCTCGGGCACCCGCTGCTCAGCGCGGCGGTCGAGCTGCCCGAATCCGGCGGCCACGTGCTCACCGGGGTCCTGTCGACGCGGAAGTCGCCGTGGCTGGCCGGTCACGCGGTGCACGGCACGGTCATCCTGCCCGGCACGGCGTTCGTCGAGCTGGCCCTCCGCGCGGGCGCCGAGGCCGGATACGAAACGTTGGAGGAGCTGACGATCGCGGCGCCGTTGCCGCTGACGGAACCGGCCCGCGTCCAGGTCGCGGTCGACGCCGGGCGCCGGACGGTCACCGTCCATTCGCGACGCGACTCCGGTGAGTGGACGCGGCACGCGACCGGCGTGCTGTCCGCGGAGCCGGTGGTGGCCGAGGATCTCGGCGAGTGGCCGCCACCCGGTGCGTCCGAAGTGGACGTGACGGACCTGTACCAGGGCTTCGAGGACCGCGGGTTCGCTTACGGGCCGTCGTTCCAGGGCTTGCGGGCGGCGTGGCTCCACGAGGGTTCGGTGTTCGCGGAGGTGGCCTTGCCGGCCGCCGACCACGACGTCGCGGGCCGGTTCGGCCTGCACCCGGCGCTGCTGGACGCGGCGCTGCACGGCCTGGGCCTGGGCGGCCTCCTTCCCGACGACGGTCAGGGCCGCCTCCCGTTCACGTGGTCCGGCGTGGCCCGGCACCGCGCGGGCGCGGCGTCGCTGCGGGTGCGCTTGACGCCGATCGAGCCGGGCACGGTCTCCCTGACCGTCGCCGACGGCGAGGGGCGCCCGGTGCTGACGGTGGCGTCGCTGGTGCTGCGGCCGGTGGTTTCGCAGGTCAGCGACGCGTTGTTCCGGCTGGAGTGGCGGGAGGCCGAGCCCGGTTCTGCGGCGGCTTCGCCGGTGTTCTCGCCGGTCGAGCCGGGGGACGTCCGCACGACGACGGCCCGGGTCCTCGCGGCGATCCGCTCCTGGCTGTCGGACGACCGCGACGGCGAGCTTGCGTTCGTGACCCGCGGAGCAGTGGCGGCCGCCGACGGCGACGAGGTACCGGACCCGGCCGCAGCGGCGGCGTGGGGACTGGTCCGCGCGGCGCGCTCGGAGCACCCGGGCCGTTTCCGGCTGGTGGATCTGGACGACGGTTCGCCGGTACCGGTGCTGCCGGACGGTGAGCCGGAAGTGGCGGTGCGGGCGGGGCGGATCCTGGTGCCCCGCATCGCGCGCGGGACGGTCGGTGGCCTGGAGCTGCCGCAGGGTGATTGGCAGCTGGTGGTCACCGAGCCGGGCACGGTGGACGGCATCGCGGCGGTGCCACGCGGCTCGGCAGGCCCTGCCGAGCCGCGCTCACTCGGCGCGGGGCAGGTGCCCGGGGATGACAGCATCGCCGGTCCAGCCGCACCGCTCGCCCCCGGCGAGGTGCGCGTCGCCGTCCGGGCCGCAGGGATCAACTTCCGCGATCTCCTCAACGTCCTCGGCCGCTACCCCGGCGGCCCCGTCCCCCTCGGCCAGGAAGCCGCGGGCGTCGTCACCCACACCGGCGAAGGCGTCACGCTCACCCCCGGTGACCGCGTCTTCGGCCTCTTCCCCGGCACCTTCGCCACCCACGCCACCACCGACCACCGCCTCCTCAAGCCCATCCCGGACGGCTGGACGTTCGCCCAGGCCGCGACCACGCCCGTCGCCTTCCTCACCGCCTACTACGGGCTCGTCGACCTCGCCGAGCTCAAGCCCGGGGAGTCCGTGCTCGTCCACGCGGCCGCCGGCGGGGTCGGGATGGCCGCCGTTCAGGTGGCGCGGTACCTGGGCGCCGAGGTGTACGGCACCGCCAGTCCCGGCAAGCACGCCGCCGTCGACCTCGATGCCGCGCACCTCGCTTCGTCGCGCACCCTCGAGTTCGCCGAGCGCTTCCCGCGCATGGACGTCGTCCTGAACTCGTTGACCGGTGAGTTCATCGACGCCTCCCAGAAGCTCCTCGCCGACGGGGGCCGGTTCCTCGAGATGGGCAAGACCGACGTCCGCGAGGCGCCGAACCACCGGGCCTTCGACCTCGCCGAGGCCGGGGCCGAGCGGCTCGGCCGGATGCTCACCGAGGTGCTCGAGCTTTTCGCGGCCGGCCATCTGCGGCCGCTGCCGGTGCGCGCGTGGGACATCCGGCACGCCCCCGACGCCCTGCGGTACCTGAGCCAGGCCAAGCACGCCGGGAAGCTCGCCCTGACCGTCCCGCGTGCCCTCGACCCGGACGGCACCGTCCTGATCACCGGCGGCACCGGCGCGCTCGGGGCCGCGCTGGCCCGGCACCTCGTCCGCGGCGGCGCGAAGCACGTCGTCCTCGCCAGCCGGCGCGGGATCGACGCGCCCGGCGCCAAGGAACTCGTCGCCGAGCTGCCCGAGGTGACGGTCGCCGCGTGCGACGTCGCCGACCGGGAAGCCGTGGCCGAGCTGGTCGGGACGCTGCCGCTCACCGCGGTCGTGCACGCCGCCGGGGTGCTGGCCGACGCCACCGTCGACCGGCTCACCGAGGACGACCTCGCCGCGGTCCTGGCGCCCAAGGCCGACGGCGCGCGGCACCTGCACGAGCTGACCCGTGACGCCGACCTCGCCGCTTTCGTCCTGTTCTCCTCGGTATCGGGCCTCGCGGGCACCGCCGGGCAGGGCGCCTACGCGGCCGCCAACGCCTACCTCGACTCGCTCGCCGCCCACCGCCGGGCCGAGGGCCTGCCGGGTACCTCGATCGCTTGGGGTGCTTGGGAAACCGGCATGGCCGGTGAACTCGCCGAGGCCGACCGGGCCCGGATGAGCCGGTCCGGATTGCTGCCGCTGTCCACTGAGGACGGATTGAGCCTCTTCGACGCGGCGGTCGGCGACGCGGCGAGTCTCCTCGTCCCCATGCGGCTCGATCCGGCGGCCCTGCGCGGCGACGACGTCCCGCCGCTGCTGCGCGGGCTCGTCCGGGCGCGGCCGCAGCGCGCGTCGGC
>NZ_JAAGNB010001241.1:0-1520 GCF_010550475.1 Amycolatopsis sp. SID8362 | reverse complement strand
CGCGCAGCTGTCCGCCGCCTACGGCATCGGTGGCCGCGCGCGCCGCACCGGCTCCCCCGCCGAACGGGCCCGCACCGCCGTCACCGCCCGCATCCGCGCCACCGTCGACCGGATCGACCGGGTGCACCCGGAGCTGGCCCGCCACCTGCGCGCCGCGGTCCGCACCGGCACGCTGTGCGTCTACGAGCCGGAGGCAGCGCACACCTGGCGGACCTGACCTCACACCGTGCGGCCGGAACTCACGCCTACCGGGTGAAGACCGTCCACCCACCGTGAGGAGTCCCGATGCCCCGCACCAGCAAGGCCGAAGCCCCGCTGTCCGTCGACGAGCCCGAGATCGAGGGCCGCTACGTCGAACTCGGCGAGTACACCGTCGGCTACGAGACCCACAAGGCCGACATGGACCCGGCGCCGCTGTTCCGCGGCCTGCCCGGCGACCGCTGCCAGTGCCCGCACTGGGGCACCGTGGTCAGCGGGAAGGTCGTGTTCCGCTACGCCGACCACGACGAGGTCTACCAGGCCGGAGACACCTACTACGGCGCACCCGGCCACGTGCCGCTCGTGTTCGCCGGCACCGAGCTGGTCGAGTTCAGCCCGACGGCCGCGCTGGCCGCCACCATGGCCGTCGTCGGCCGCAACCTGGCCGCCGCGAAGGCGGGCTGAGCGCCATGTACCTCGCCGCCTACCACTTCGACGGCAACGCCGCCGAGTTGCTGCCCGCCTACGACAAGCTCTTCGCGGCGTTCCCGCCGGAGCAGATCCTGCTGCACGCCTGCGTGACACGCGCCGGCGGTCTCACGGTCTTCGACGCCTGCCCCGCCGAAGCCGATTTCACCGCCTTCAGCACCGATCCCGGCTTCGCCGCCGCGATCGCCGATGCCGGGCTGCCCCCGGCCCGGATCGAACCGCTCGGCGAAGTCCACGCCGCGCACGGATTCCGGACGGTGCCGTCGTGACCGATCTGTCCACACTGGACGCCACCGCGCAGGCCGCGCTGGTCCGCGGCGGTGAGCTCACCGCCGCGGACCTGGTCGACGCCGCCATCGAGCGCGTCGAGCACCTCAACCCGCTCCTCAACGCCGTCGTCACCCCGATGTTCGACGCGGCGCGCGCCGCCGCGCCCACCGCGACCGGCCCGTTCGCCGGGGTTCCGTTCCTGCTCAAGGATCTCGTCACCGAAGTACCCGGCGTCCGGTTCACCGAAGGCTCGGTTTTCCTGCGGGACAACGTGTCCGGCACCGAGTCCGAGCTGGTGCGGCGGCTGCGCGGCGCCGGTCTGGTGCTGCTCGGCAAGACCAACACCCCGGAGTTCGGCATGGTCCCGGCGTGCGAACCGGTGCTGCACGGGCCGACGCGCAACCCGTGGGCCCCGGACCGCTCGACGAGCGGTTCCAGCGGCGGCTCGGCGGCGGCGGTGGCCGCCGGCCTGGTCCCGATGGCCCACGGCAACGACCTCGGCGGCTCGCTGCGGTTTCCCGCCTCGGCGTGCGGGCTGTTCGGGCTCAAGCCGACCCGCGCCC
>NZ_JAAGNB010001186.1:0-1424 GCF_010550475.1 Amycolatopsis sp. SID8362 | reverse complement strand
GTCTGCGTCGCCCAGTTCACCCGGCGGATGGCGGCCGCCGGGTCGCTCTACAGCCTCACCGCGAAGGGACTCGGCCCGGGCGCGGCGTTCGCCTGCGGCTGGGCGCTGCTGATCGGGTACGCGATGCTCGCGATGGCCGCCCTCACCGCGGCCGGGACGTACGTGCGCGGCGCGCTGGAGCGGGCCGGCCTGTCACCGGGCTGGGTCGTCCCCGCGGCGGTGACGCTGCTGCTCGGCGCGGTGGTGGCGGTGTGCGTGGTGCGGGGCGTCCGGCTGTCGGCGCGGGTCGTGCTGGTGACCGAAGCGGTGTCGATCAGCCTGATGCTGGTGGTGTTCGCGCTGTTGCTGAGCCGGGTCGGGCTCCAGTCGCCGTTCGTCGCGCCGGACCGCGGGCTCGGCGGGATCGCGGCCGGGGTGCTGCCCGCCCTCGGCGCCTTCATCGGCTTCGAGGCCGCGACGTCGTTCGGCGTCGAAGCGCGGCGGCCGTTCCAGACGGTCCCCCGCGCCATGCAGTGGACCGCGGCCCTGTGCGGCGTGCTGTACCTCGTCGCCGCCTACACCCAGAGCCTCGGGACGCGGAGCCTGCCCGGCGGCCTGGCCGCCCAGTCCGAGCCGGTCGCCGCGCTCGCCACGGCCCAGCACCTACCGTGGCTGTCGTACCTGCTGGACATCGGGATCGGCGCGTCGTTCTTCGCCTGCGCGATGACGGTGTCGAGCGCGCTGGCCCGGCTGCTGCTGTCGATGGGCCGCGAGCGGATCCTGCCGCGGCGGTTGGGGGCCACCCACCCGCGGTTCCGGACGCCGCACGTGGCGATCCTGAGCACGGTGCCGGCGATCGCGCTCGCCGCCGCAGCGCTGGTCGCGTTCGGCGCCTCACCCCCGCGGCTGTTCACGACGCTGCTGAACGTCGCCGGGTTCGGCTACCTGATCGCCTACCTCCTGGTCTGCGTGGCCGCGCCGGTGTTCCTGCACCGGATCGGCGAGCTGACCCGCGGCGCGGTGGCGGCGGCCGCGATCGCCGGGACCGCGCTGCTGGTCACGCTGGCGCTCTTCACGACGTCCACTGTGGACGGCGGTTACCCGGCGGTGTTCGGCGTCCTCGCCGCGCTCGGCCTGGCCTGGTACGCCTGGCTCCGGCTGCGGCGGCCGCGGCGGCTGGCCGAAATCGGCATCTACGACGAGACCACGGCCGAGGACATCCTGTGAGCCCGGACCCCGCGCCGCTGTCGGGCCGCCAGCCCAAGGCGGTCCGCTCCGCGCTGGCCGTGCTGGAGGAGGTGGTCGCGGCCGGGCCGGGCGTGACGGCCAAGGAGATCTCCAGCGCGTTGAAGATGCCGCCCGCGACCACGTACCGGCTGCTCAACCTGCTGGTCGCGGAGGGCTATCTGGTGCGCCTGCCGGACCTGCGCGGCTTCGCGCTCGGC
>NZ_JAAGNB010001137.1:0-914 GCF_010550475.1 Amycolatopsis sp. SID8362 | reverse complement strand
GAGAGCCGCGACCCCGGTCTCGCCGACGCCATGTGGGAAGCGGTCGCCCACCGGATCCTGACCGACGCCCCCGAGCCGGACGCCGCACCCGCCGCCCCGCTCACCGACGCCGAACGCGCCTTGCTGGCCGAATGGCTGGCCCGCCCGCGCCAGTGAGTTATTCACCCGCAAGGGGTTTGCGCGATTCAGGGACACTTCTGTCAGCGGTGTAACAACTTTCGGACTCCACACGCCATACGGGACAGCGTTCGCACTTGTCCGGTCCCCACCGCACCTGGAGTTCGTGATGGGCTATCGAAGATCAAGACATGCCTTGGCATTGGGCGTCGTCGCACCGCTCGCCATCGGCCTCGCCGTGGCCACCGCGCCACCGGCGGCCGCCGTGCCCGCCGGGTTCACCGACACCGTCGCCATCGGCGGGCTGAGCTCGCCGACGGCCGCGGCGTTCGCGCCCGACGGCCGGGTCTTCATCGCCGAGAAGAGCGGCCTGGTCAAGGTCTTCGACTCGCTCGCCGACCCGACCGCGACGGTGTTCGCCGACCTCCGCACCCCGACCCAGGACTTCTGGGACCGGGGCCTGCTCGGGCTCGCGGTCGACCCCGCGTTCCCCGCCCGGCCGTACGTCTACGTCTCCTACACGCTCGACGCCGAGCCGGGCGGCACCGCGCCGCGCTGGGGCGACACCTGCCCCACGCCGCCGGGCGCGACCGACAAGGGCTGCGTCGTCACCGGCCGCGTCTCGCAGCTGACCATGGGCCCGGACGGGACGGCGGTCAGCGAGAAACCGCTGGTCACCGGCTGGTGCCAGCAGTACCCGAGCCATTCGATCGGCGCGCTGGCCTTCGGCCCGGACGGCGCCCTGTACGCGGGCGGCGGCGACGGCGCCAGCTTCAACTTCGCCGACTACGGCCAGG
>NZ_JAAGNB010001085.1:0-1342 GCF_010550475.1 Amycolatopsis sp. SID8362 | reverse complement strand
CGGGGTCATCGGCTCCTCCGCCCGCCACGCCAGCCCGATCGTCCGGTACGGCCGCGGCGACAGCGGCACCTCCGCGACCCCCGCCGGGCTCCCCGGGCCGAACCGCGGCAGCAGTGCCACCCCGAGGCCCGCCGCCACCAGGCCGCGCACCGTGTCCGACTCCTGGCCCTCGAACGCGATCCGCGGCGTGAACCCCGCCGCCGCGCAGAGTTCGTCGGTCAGCGTCCGCACGCCGTAGCCCTGCTCCAGCAGCACGAACTCCTCGTCCGCCAGCTCCGAAACCCGCACCGACCGCCGCCCGGCCAAGGGGTGGGCCGCCGGGACCGAGAGCAGGATCTCCTCGTCGACCAGGCCCGCGGAAGCCAGCGCCGGGACGGACGGCAGCGGCGCCAGCAACGCCAGGTCCACCTCGCCGCCCACCAGCCGGTCGACCATCTCCTGCCGCGAGCCCTGCACCAGCGTGAACCGCACACCCGGGTATCGCGCCCGGTGGCCGCGCAGCAGCGACGGCACCAGCGACCGGCCGAGCAGGTGCAGGAACCCGAGAACCACGTGCCCCGACTCCGGGGACACCTCCTCCCGCGCCAGCCGGACGCCGGTGTCGAGCGCCGCCAGACCGCGCTCCGCCGCCTCCGCCAGCAGGTTCGCCGCGCGCGTGAGGCGGATGCCGCGGCCGTCGGGCACCGTCAGGGGTGCGCCCAGCGCGTCCGCCAGCGCCGCGAGCCGGCGGCTGACCGTCGGTTGCGGGACGCCCAGCAGCTCGGCCGCGCGTGTGACGTTCCCCGTCTTCCGCAAGGCGGCCAGCAGCGGCAGGTGCGGCGCGACCTGCGCCGACAGCGAGTCATACGTCACCGCATGAATCATGCCAGCCGAACGCATTGGACGTATTGGTTAGCTCTGCTTACTTTCAGGTCGTGACCTCCACGCGCCGAGTCAAGACCGCCGTTGCCGCGGCCGGGATCTCCTCCTTCGCCCTGCTCTACGCGCCGCAGCCGGTGCTGCCGCAGCTCGCCGCGCAGTACCACCTCGACCCCGGCGGCGCGGCGCTCGCGGTCAGCGTCGCGACCGGCGCGCTCGCCATCGCCGTCCTGCCGATCGCCGCGCTGTCCGAAGTGGTCGGACGGCGGCCGGTGATCCTGACGTCGGTCATCGCGTCGGTGGTGTTCGGGCTGCTGCTGCCGCTGATGCCGACGTACCCGGCGCTGCTCGTGCTGCGGGCGCTGCAGGGGGTCGCGATCGCCGGCTTCCCCGGCGTCGCGGCCGCCTACCTGGCCGAACGCCTGGGCCGCGCGGGAGTCGCGGCCGCCGTCGGCGCGATGATCGCCGGCAACACGATCGGCGG
>NZ_JAAGNB010001037.1:0-927 GCF_010550475.1 Amycolatopsis sp. SID8362 | reverse complement strand
GTCGACGCCGGCTATCCGGCCGGCCACGTCGGCCTGCTGAACCGGATCGTGCGGTCCGGCGGCGCCGTCGTCAGCGAGTACCCGCCCGGCACCCCGCCGGCGCGGCACCGGTTCCTCGTCCGCAACCGGCTGATCGCCGCGCTGACCGAGGGCACCGTCGTGGTCGAGGCCGGGAAGCGCAGCGGCGCGCGCAACACCGCGAGCACCGCCGGCGCCTTCGGCAAGATCGTGATGGCGTTGCCGGGGCCGGTTTCGTCGGCCATGTCCGTCGGCTGCCACGAGCTGATCCGCGACTCCCGGGCGACGCTGGTCTCGACCATCGACCAGGTCCTCGAGACGGTGGGCCACTTCGGCATCGCCGAGGACGCCGCGCCAGGCCGGAAGCGGTCCACCGACCGGCTCGGGCCCGAAGCACTGCGTACGTACGAGGCGCTGGCCGTGCGCGCGGAGCGGTCCGACGCGGAGATCGCGGTCGAGGCGGGCATCGCGCTGCGGCGGGTGCGGGCCCTGCTGCCGGCGCTGGAGATCGACGGATTCGCCGTCCGCGGGGAAGCCGGGTGGCGACGACGGAGGGAAAGCGCGTGAACGCCACGAAATCCGGGAGAAATCGTCGACGGGGTTCGGCCGGTCCGGTGGGCCCGCGTGGCGATCCTTGACCGCGGGCGGTAGTTCGCGCAGCGTGACAGCCATGCCGTCACCACGCTCCGGCCGGGCCCGCCGTCCCGACCTGCGCGCGCTCCGGGCCGCGCTGCCCGAGCCCGTCCGGGCCGTCGTCACCGGGTACGAACGGCACCTCGGGCTCGAACGCGGATTGTCCGCGCACACCGTCCGCGCGTACGTCGGCGACGCCGTGTCGCTGCTGGGTTTCGTCGTGGACGGCGGGGGCGCCCTCGCCGACCTCGACCTCGCGCGGCTGCGGGCGTGGCT
>NZ_JAAGNB010000996.1:0-754 GCF_010550475.1 Amycolatopsis sp. SID8362 | reverse complement strand
CGCCCGCGAGCATGCCGGCCGGCACCGGCCCGGACGCCGCCGAACGCGCCTGGCCCAGCACCCGGTTTCCCGCCGCCGACGGCTGCCGGGGGCCGGTCTTTGACCGGCGGACCGCCGCCACGATCGCCAGCACCGCCGCGACCAGGACCAGGAACACCAGGATGCCGACCGGGCGGCCGAGCGAGATGCCGTTGAGCAGCCGCACCAGGCCGAGCGCCAGCACCGCGAGCTGCAGGAGCAGCCCGATCGTCCGCGCCTGCCGCTTCGCCGCGGCCGAGGCCAGCAGGCCGTGCTGGTCGAGGCCCTCCTCCAAGGCCCGCATCGCCGCCGACTGGCGGCCGTACGCCCGCAGCGTCGTCGTCGTGCTCAGCTGGGCCATGTCGTAGACCGCCTGCTCCAGCGGCTCCGACGGCCGGGCGCCCGCCTGGCTGACCTGCTTGTAGCTGTTCACGCGCAGCTGCCCGCGGTCGACCAGGGCTGCGATCGCCGCGTCGACGGCCCGGTCGGGGCCGCCGGCGAGGAACGCGAGCTGGTAGACCGTCGGCTGCGGGACGGGCCGCCCGGTGTCCGCGCGCAGCGCGCGGCTGCCCACGACGCCGGACACGACGGCCCTGACCAGCAGGACCGCGCCGAGCAACGCGATGTAGAGGACCACGAAATCCGGTCCGGAAATGCCCCACGGGTCGTCCATCGCCCGTCTCCCCTCAGTGAGTCGCGATTACCGTAGCTGTGAGACGCACGCGCTCGCGTCGGC
>NZ_JAAGNB010000936.1:0-2069 GCF_010550475.1 Amycolatopsis sp. SID8362 | reverse complement strand
TCGGCGGACGTCGGCGCCGAGATCGGCGACAGCGGCGGCCGCGCGGCCCGCACGAGCGACGAGGCGATCCCGGCGGTCTCGTTCGCCTGGTCCCACGCCGTGCCCAGCGCGCCCTTCACCGTGTCCAAAGTGGAGCGCGGGGCCGGGTGACGCTGCGCCGGGATCCGCTGCGGCAGCTCGACGCCGTCGAGCAGCCCGGCCGCGACCGCGTACGCCCCGGCGCCGTCGGTGAGCGCGTGGTGCAGTTTGAGCAGCAGCGCGAACTTCCCGTCCGGGAGTCCGGTCACGACGGTGAGGTCCCACAGCGGCCGGCTGGTGTCGAGCGGCTCCGCGATCCACCGCGACGCGTACGCCGCGAGCGGGTCCGGTTCGTACAGCGAACTGAGCACGACGTGGTGAATGTGGTCCGCCGCAACAAATCCCGGGTCCTCGGCCCAGCTGGCCGCGCCCGGCGGGAACAGCTCCGCGCGCGCCCGCTGGCGCAGCTTCGGCAGGCGCGCCGCCCGTTCGGCGAGGATCGCCGTGAGCGTGCCGCCGTCCACCGGTCCGCGGGCGGTGAACGTGAGCACCGCCCCCATGTGCATCGGGGAGGTTTCGCTTTCCAGGCAAAGGAAAGCGACGTCGAGTGCGCTGAGCGGCGAAGCTGCCATGAGCGACCTTCCCTGGTTCGCGGGTGCACGGCCACGTGCGTCAGGAGGAGGGGATCCACTGCACCAGCCCGACATGACGGCCGGGTGGTCGAAGTGTTTCCACGACGCTAACTGCTCACCCCGTTCATCCATTCGAGATACCCCGGGCCGCGGTGCCGGGGGTCACAGATCAGCTGGTGTTCACTCACCCGGGGCGGGTTCGGGCTGCTCCGCCCGCACCACCGAGGTCCCCCAATCGGGGGTCAGTGCCACCTGCTTGCCGACGCGCCGCACCGGCAGGCCGTTCGCCTGCCGCTTGCCGAGGCCGGGCCAGATCTCCGCGGCGTCCTTCGCCGCGGCCCGGATCGCGCCGCCGTCGAGCGTCGTCCGGGTCTCCGGGATTTCGCGGTCGGTCCACTGCACGACGAGCTTGAGCGGGCCGGCCGGGGGCAGTGGCCACAGGAACACTTCGTGCTCGACGGCGAAGCGCGTGCCGCCGGCCGCCTGCGCCCGCAGCACCGGGCCGTCGGGCTCGGACGCCGACGGCACCGAAACCGTTTCCGAGCTGGCCCGGCTGCCGTCGGCGTAGAGCACGCCGACCAGCAGCCCGTTGTAGTCCGGCTTCCGCCGGTGGTCGATCAGCCCCTCGGCGGGGTCTTCGACCAGGCTGTCCCGCGAGTACACCGTCACGCGCAGCGTCAGC
The DNA here is from genome assembly GCF_010550475.1 of Amycolatopsis sp. SID8362. Lineage (NCBI taxonomy): Bacteria > Bacillati > Actinomycetota > Actinomycetes > Pseudonocardiales > Pseudonocardiaceae > Amycolatopsis > Amycolatopsis sp. SID8362. The sequence goes on along the minus strand of NZ_JAAGNB010000936.1, from coordinate 737 downwards.
GCCTCCGGCCACACCTCGATGGCCCGCAGCGCGACCACCGTGCGGTCGGACCGGCCCAGCGGCTGCGCCCACGGCAGCACGGCCGGGACGATGTGCTCGCGCGGGGCGTCGGTCCAGTGCCTGCCGTTGAACGCGTACAGCTCCTGCTCCGGGACGGGGAACAAGGGACGCTCACGAGGACCGCCGGTGAAGAAGCTCATCGGACGGCCCGCGACACGCAGTCCGGCACCATGCGCCCACGGTAGGACAACAGCACGGGAATTGCCGCCCCCGATCGGGCGTACGGCCCCTGCTTCCCGTGATCCGGGACACAAGGGCCGTACGCTCCGTGACGCGTCAGTCGCTGAGCTTGAGCTCGCCGTTCTTCCGCGCGGCCTCGTCGAGCTCCTTCCCGTCCGGCTTGCCCATGGCGTCCATGAGCTGCCGGGCCAGGCCGAGACCGGTTCCGCCGAGCGAAAGCGCCTTGGCGAACATGTCGGACATGCCGTCGGCGCCGTTGAGCACGACCATGTGGTCGACGTTGCCGAACGCGCTCGCGCCCGCCTCGACGATCTCCGGCCAGCGCTCGGCCAGCTGCTGCGCGACGACGGCTTCCTGGTTCTCCGCCAGCGCCGCCGCGCGCGCCTTGATGGCGTCGGCCTCGGCGAGGCCCTTCGCCCGGGCCGACTCCGCTTCGGCGAGGCCCTTCGCCTTCGCGGCCTCCGCGTCGGCCAGACCGCGGGCCTTGGCCGCGGCCG
>NZ_JAAGNB010000891.1:0-583 GCF_010550475.1 Amycolatopsis sp. SID8362 | reverse complement strand
ACGCCCCCGCCGTCACCGCACTGCCGCGAGCCCGGCGCGCGCGGGAGTTCGCCTGGGTGTGGACCGTGCAGGAGGCGTGCGTCAAGGCCGCCGGCACCGGGCTGGGCGGGCGGCCCTGGTCGATCGACGTCCGGCCCGGCGCGCTGTCCGGGCGCTGGGGCGGCTTCACCTGGCTCAGCCTGCGCACCCGGTCGCCGGTGCCGCTGAGCTGCGCCTTCCACCCACCACCCTGGTGACCCACCACGACAACGGAGGTCGACGTGCACCTCATCAACGCCCCGGACGTAGTCCCGGAACTCAGCTGCTACACCACCAACCTGGTGGCCTACCTCGAACCCGACGACCCCGGCGTCAAGACCCGCCTGGCGCACGCCGTCCGCCTGGCGGTCCGGTGCGACGGCGGTCCCGGGGAGCTGATCTTCTCCCAGCACACCCGCGTCGACGGCGGCACCGCGGGCGAGCCGCTCGGGTACCGCGGCGCCGCGACCTGGGCGCGGGCCGCCGAAGACCTCGACGCGGAGCTCACGCGCTCGGGGCGGGTGCTCGCCGTCGCCGACACCTTCCACCTGCCCTGGTCGCCCGC
>NZ_JAAGNB010000852.1:0-450 GCF_010550475.1 Amycolatopsis sp. SID8362 | reverse complement strand
CCAGCACGGCGAGGACTTCCGCGACGGCCGACGCCCGGCTGTCCCGGGCCGCCACCGCGCGCAGGGCCGCGATCGTGGTGTCCTCGACGCACGGCGAGTGGTCCTCGCCGGGGTCCCGCTCCAGCGGCGGGGTGCGCGGCAGCCGGTCGAGGTACTCCGCGACGCCCGAAGTCCGGATCACCCCGCCCGCCTGGGCGAGCGCCAGCGGCAGCCCGCCGAGTTCCCGCGCGACGTCGGTCATGGCGACGTCGCGGCCTGAGCGCGTACGCAGGAAAGCGACGGCTTCGGACTCGCTGAACGCCGGCACCGGGAGCGTGGCGCCGATGACCTCGAAGTCCGGCACCGTCGTCGTCACGAGGACGCGGGCGCGCGCGGGCAGCCAGCGGTTGAGCGCGTCCGGGTCGGTGGCGCCGTCGAAGACGACGAGGGCGTCGTCGAGGCCGTCGAGCC
>NZ_JAAGNB010000804.1:0-1259 GCF_010550475.1 Amycolatopsis sp. SID8362 | reverse complement strand
CGGGCTGGACGTCTCGGTCGGCAACACGGCCGCGGCGCGCCCACCCGACCCGGCACTGGCCGGCAGTGGCTCCGGCGCGGGACTGGCGGGCCTGCGACAGCGCGTCGAGCTGGTCGGCGGCCGCTTCGACGCGGGTCCGGCACCCGGCGGCGGGTTCCGGGTCGGTGCGATACTGCCCGCTTACGTACCGACGGTGGAAGGCACGCACTGTGATCCCGGTGCTCGTGGTCGATGACGAGCCGATGGTGTGCGCCCACCTGCGCACGATCCTGGGCTCGGCGCCCGACATCGACGTGGTCGCCCAGGCGGCCGACGGCGCCGAAGCGGTCGAGGCCGTGGTCCGCCACCGCCCGCGCGTGGTCCTGATGGACCTGCGCATGCCGGGCGTCGACGGCCTGACGGCGATCGCCCGCATCACGGCCATGCCGGACCCGCCGGCGGTGGTCGCGCTGACGACGTTCGACGCGGACACCTACGTCATCCGTGCTTTGCGCGCGGGAGCGGCGGGCTTCCTGGTGAAGTCGACGCCGCCGGAGGACCTGATCGGCCTGGTCCGCGTGGCGGCGGACGGCCACACGGTGCTGTCACCGTCCGCGGCTCGGCGGTTGGTGGCGTTGTCTTCGGACGGCCGTGAGCGCGGGGAGGACGCGCGGCGCCGGACCGCGGGGTTGACCGAGCGGGAGCGGGACGTGCTGGCGTGCCTGGGTGCGGGACTGTCCAATGCGGACATCGCGGGGCGGTTGCATCTGGCTGAGGCGACGGTCAAGAGCTATGTGTCGCGGATGCTGGTGAAGTTGGAGTGCGCGAACCGGACGCAGGCGGGGTTGCTGGCCCATGAGGCGGGGTTGGTGACCCGGTAGGCGGTCTGGCCGATGGGCGGCCGCTGTGGCCTGGGATCTGCGATGTTGTCGCGGGTGCCGCCGTTGCGGGGGCCACGGCGTTTGCGGTGGCTGGCCGGATCGGGGCGCTGGGCCATGTTGCCACCGATCCGAGTGGACGCCGCGGCGCGAACCGTGGCGTTTGCGGTGGCCGGCCAGATTGCCGATCGGCCAAACCCGCCCGGGAGGTGGCGGGCGGATGGCGATTGACGCCGCCGGAGCACGCGAACCCAGGCTAGGAAGTAGCCAGGGCGCTGGCGGAGCGCAGGAAACGCGGAAAGGTCGCGCAGAGCCCGGGCCGCGGGGCGGCCGGGCGCGGAGTGGCTAGGCCGCGGGGCGGCCGGGCGCGGAGTGGCTGGGCCGCGGGGCGGCCGGGCGCGG
>NZ_JAAGNB010000765.1:0-426 GCF_010550475.1 Amycolatopsis sp. SID8362 | reverse complement strand
CTTGAATGAGTCATTCAGGTCTTCGGAGGTCCTGAATGAGTCATTCAAGACAACCCCAGGCGCGCCCGGCGGGGGAGGGGAGGTGCGTCACCCGGCCCGGCATGTCGCGGCCCCAGGCGGTCCGGCCGGTGCCGCCGCCCGGCTAGGCTCGCCCTCATGTCGCGCCGATCCCTCCACACGCCTGCCCCCGACGCCGCCGCCCTCCGCGCCCGCCTCGATCGCGCCCGCACCGCCGCGGCCGCCGCCGGCACCGATGCCCTGCTGATCGCGTCCGGCTCCGACCTGCGGTACCTGCTCGGGCAGGCCGGTGGCTCGTTCGAGCGGCTGACCACCCTCGTCGTGCCCGCGGACGGCACCCCGGCGCTCGTCGTCCCGAAGCTGGAAGCGCCCGGCTACGCCGACGTCCCCACTGACGAGCTGGGTGTC
>NZ_JAAGNB010000714.1:0-1466 GCF_010550475.1 Amycolatopsis sp. SID8362 | reverse complement strand
AGCGGCGACCGGATCCACGGCGTGTCCGCGCGGCTGCTGCGCGACCACCGGCTCGACGTCGCGCTGCTCTGGCCGCACCTGTGGCTGGTCCTGCCGGAGCAGGAGCGCGCCGAGATCACCGCCGCCCGCACCGGCATGACGCGGGCGAGCGAGCTCGGCGCGTGGGCGGTGCTCTACCTGTCCCTGAGCTACTGGTGGTGGCCCGCCGCGGTGATCGCGGTGCTGCTCGCGATCACGGCCCGGACGCGCACGCGGACCGCCACCGACGGCTACGCGCGCTTGGTCGAAGCCGCCGTCCGCCTGCACGCCCGCGACCTCGCCGGCCAGGTCGGCATCGACTTCGCGGGCCCGCTCCCGGCGGACGCCGGTGATCGCTTCGACGAGGTCTTCGCCTCGGCCCCACCGCTCGAGCCGGTAACCAGACCCGGTGGTGGGTAGGCAGAACGGGGTCTGGTTCGCCGGTTCCGCGCTCGGCACCTTGGGGGTGTCAGCCCGTCCGCGACACCACTGAGGACCACCGTGAACGCGATTCCCGAAGAGATCACGCTGGGGGACGTCACCGTCACCCGCGTCACCGAGTTCGCCGGCTCGGTCGGCATGACGCCGGCCGAGTTCTTCCCCGCCAGTACGCGATCCTCGTGGGAGGAGAACCGCGACTGGCTGGCACCCGACTTCTGGGACCCCGGCACCGACGAGGTCCGCGCGGCGGTCCAGACCTGGCTGCTGCGCAGCGAAGGCCGCACGATCCTCGTCGACACCGGCGCCGGCAACCACAAGGAACGGCCCTACGCCGCGTTGTGGGGGCACCTCGACACCCCGTTCCTCGACACGCTCGCGGCGGCCGGGGTCCGGCCCGAGGACGTCGACGTAGTGGTCAACACCCACCTGCACACCGACCACGTCGGCTGGAACACCCGGCTCGAGGGCCGCACCTGGGTCCCGACCTTCCCCAACGCGCGGTACCTGGTGCCGCGGCGCGACTTCGACTTCTGGAACCCCGCCAACGAGCACAAGTCCGTCTTCGGCCGGGGGAACCAGAACGTCTTCGAGGACAGCGTCGCACCTGTGCACGAGGCCGGGCTCGTGGAGCTGTGGGACGGCTCGTACCGGATCGACGGCAACCTCCGGCTCGAGCTCGCGCCCGGCCACACGCCGGGATCTTCGGTGCTGCACCTGGAATCCGGCGGCGACCGCGCGCTGTTCGCCGGCGATCTCCTGCACACCCCGCAGCAGATCGTGGCGCCCGATGTCAATTCGTGCTTCTGCGAGGACGAAGCCGAGGCGCGCGCGACCCGGCACAAGCTGCTCGGGGCGGCGGCCGAGACGGGCGCGCTGGTGTTCCCGGCCCACCTGCCCGGACCCGGCGGGGTGCAGGTCCGGCGCGACGGGTCCCGGTTCGCGATCGCGGACTGGGCCGGCTTCGCGCGGCTCGCGTGAAGCCGCCGATCGCGCACCCGCCGTCGGGC
>NZ_JAAGNB010000655.1:0-1747 GCF_010550475.1 Amycolatopsis sp. SID8362 | reverse complement strand
TACGGCCGCGAACAGGGCCTGGACCTCGCCGTGCGCGGCGGCGGCCACAACGCGGGCGGGCTGGGCGTCGCCGACGGCGCGCTGGTCATCGACCTGTCCGGGCTGCGCAGCACCACCGTCGACCCGGTGCACCACACCGTGCGCGCCGACGCCGGCTGCACCTGGGGCGACGTCGACCACGCCACGGTCGCGTTCGGCATGGCGACGCCGTCGGGCATCGTCGCGTCCACCGGCGTCGCGGGCCTGACGCTCGGCGGCGGCATCGGCTACCTGGCGCGCCGGTTCGGCCTGACCGTCGACAACCTGCTCGCCGCGGACGTCGTCCTCGCGGACGGCTCGTTCGTGCAGGCTTCCGAGTCTTCGCACCCCGACCTGTTCTGGGCCCTGCGCGGCGGGGGCGGCAACTTCGGCGTGGTCACGTCGTTCACGTTCCGCTGCCACGACATCGGCGAGCACGGCGTGGTCATCGGCGGGCCGGTGCTGTACGACCTGGCCGACACCCCCGCGGTGCTGCGCTGGTACCGCGAGCTGCTGCCGTCGCTGCCGGAGGAGGTCAACGGCTGGTTCGGCCTGCTGACCGTGCCGCCCGCGCCGCCGTTCCCGGAGGAGCTGTGGGGCCGCAAGGCGTGCGGCATCGTCTGGTGCTACACGGGTCCGCACGACAAGGCCGAGGAGGTATTGGCCCCGGTCCGCTCGTTCGGTTCGCCGCTGCTGGTGGGGCTGCAGGAAATGCCGTACACGGCCCTGCAGGGCGCGTTCGACGCGCTGTACCCGGCCGGGCTGCAGTGGTACTGGCGCGCGGACGTGTTCCACGAGATCTCGGACGCGGCGATCGACATCCACCTCAAGCACGGCGAGGCGCTGCCGACGATGCACTCGTCGATGCACCTGTACCCGATCGACGGCGCGGCGAGCCGGGTGGCCGCCGACGCGACGGCGTTCCCGCACCGGTCCGGCGGCTGGTCGGGCGTGATCGTCGGGGTCGATCCCGCGCCGGAAAACGCGGAGCCGATTTCGCGCTGGACGCGGGACTACTGGGAGGAGCTGCACCCGACGTCGGCGGGCGGCGCGTACGTCAACTTCATGATGGAGGAGGGACAGGACCGGGTCCGGGCCTCGTACCAGGGCAACTACGACCGGCTGGCGGCGGTGAAGCGGCGGTACGACCCGGAGAACGTGTTCCACGTCAACCAGAACATCCGCCCGGCCTAGTCGTCGTCAGACGGGAACGGCCGGCTCACCGCTCGCAGCGGCCAACTCGCCGGCAGGCGGGTGAGTTGGCCGTTCCGGTTGGTGAGTTGGCCGCCGGGGTTGTCGTGGTCGGTGCTGCCGAGGGGGCCGGTCGGCGCAGATATCCGGTGCTGCCATGCCGGGCCCGACGCAGACACCGCCATCGCAACCCGGCGAACGTATCCGGTCACCGGCCTAGCCGGGCTCACGAACGGAGGGCGCCCCGGCGGCGCTGCCAGTCCGTGACCGCGTCCAGACCGGACTCGATCTCCTCGGTCAGCAGCGCCGTCAGCTGGGCCGCGACGTCCGCGCCCAGCAGCTCGCCCACCCGCTCCAGCAGGGACAACGCCTCCCACGGCGAGGCCGCCAGCGTCCCCGTGGACACCCCGGGCTCGGGCGGGGCCAGTCCTTCCTCCAGCCCGAACCGCCCGGCCGCGAGCAGCGCCGCGACCACCAGGTGCGGCTGCGCGTCCGCGCCGGCGAAGCGGAACTCCAGGCGGGGGTCCGACGGCGGCCC
>NZ_JAAGNB010000604.1:0-949 GCF_010550475.1 Amycolatopsis sp. SID8362 | reverse complement strand
GTGACGGTGGCCAGCCGGGTGCGGCCGGTGGCCAGCAGGTGCCGGGCCGCCGCCGCGCCGCCGTGGCGGTTGTCCGTGCCCACCGACGGGAACGCGGGACGGCGGCCGCGGTCGTCGATGACCACCACCGGCAGCCCGGAGTCGTGCAGCACGCGCAGGTGGCGCACGGCGTCCGGCGGTTCGATGAGCAGCAGGCCGTCGAACGCCTTCGCCGACACCTGCCGTGAGAACTCGTCCAGGGATTCGGTGCCGCGGTTGGCGGTGGACAGCAGCAGGCCGTAGCCCTTCGACTCCACGACGTCGGCGACACCCTGCAGCACTTCGCCCATCCACGGCCAGGTCAGGCCGGGCACCAGCATCCCGACCGTGCGGGTCACGCCGCGGGCCAGCCCGACCGCGCCGGCGCTGGGGATGTACCCGGTCGCGGCGATCACCTCGCGCACCCGGATCGCGGTCGCCGCGTCCACATCGGCTTTGTTGTTGAGAACCCTGGACACGGTCGTCTTGCTCACCCGCGCGCGGCGGGCGACCTCGGCGATCGTGACGCGCATCCGTCCTCCCGAGGGGGGTGGCAAGCCCTGTGGTGCCAAGGTACTCGCCCCCGGGCCCGCCGGGACCGGTCCGAGATCGATCAAGTCCAGCCGGACAACCGCGTCAGGCCGGCGTCACCGGTCCGCCAGTCCGTCCGGACGGCGACGTACCGCGCCGGTCCGGTGAGCTTCACCGTCGAAGTGCGGCCACGGCCCGCGGCGCCCGCCGTCGTGTAGGTGACGCCGTCGGTGCTGGTTTCGACCGTGGCGGCGGGTACGCGCCCGGGCGTCCAAGCGAGTTCGACGGCGGAAACCGCGGCAGCCGCCCCGAGATCGACGACCAGCCGGCCGCCGGGCCCGGGCCGCCACGAGGTCGCCGGGTCGTCGTCGACGGCCGCGGCCGGGCTCGCCATCCCGGG
>NZ_JAAGNB010000561.1:0-1647 GCF_010550475.1 Amycolatopsis sp. SID8362 | reverse complement strand
GCGGTCAGCAGCGCCCGCAGGCGGGTCGCCAGCCGGTCGATGGTCGCCGGGTCGAACAGGCCGGTGCTGTAGTTGATCGCGCCGTGCAGCGCGCCGCCGTCGTCCTCGAACTGCACGAGCAGGTCGAACGGCGCCGACACCGCGGGCAGCGGGACCTCGCCCGCGACGAGCGTGCCGCCGCCGGGCCGGTCGCCGGTGTTCTGCAGCACGACCATGGCCTGGAACACCGGGGTCCGGCTGGGGTCGCGGACCGGCTGGACCGCGTCCACCACCCGCTCGAACGGGACGTCCTGGTGGGCGAACGCGTCCAGCACGGTCTCGCGCACCTCGGCCAGGAACTCCCGGAACGACCGCCGGGTGTCCACTGTGGACCGCAGGGGCAGCGTCCCGACGAAGAAGCCGACGAGCCGTTCCAGCTCGGCGCGGTCGCGCCCGGCCGTGACCGTGCCGACGGCGACGTCGTCCTGCCCGGCCCACTGGGCCAGCAGCACCTGGCACGCGGCCACCAGCGTCATGAAGAGCGTGCCACCCTGGGCACTCGCCAGTTCACGCAGTTTCGCGGCGACGCCGGCCGGGACGTCGAAGCCGAGCCACTCCCCTTCGGTCGTGCGCACGGGCGGGCGCGGCCGGTCGGCAGGCAGTTCCAGCGGGGCGAGCCCGGCCAGCCGGTCGCGCCAGTACCCCAGCTGCTCGGCCGGCTCGGCCCGGTCGCGCTGCCAGGCCGCGAAGTCCGCGTACTGCACCGGCAACGGCGGCAGCTTCGGTTCTTCGCCCCGGAGGTGGGCCGCGTAGCAGGCGTCCAGCTCGGTGGCCAGCACGCCGGCCGACCAGCCGTCGGTGACGATGTGGTGCAGTGCCAGCAGGAGCACGTGCTCGCCGGGCGCCCGCCGGAACAGCCGCGCCCGCAGCAGCGGGCCGGTGCGCAGGTCGAACGGCCGCAGGGCTTCCCGCGCGAGGGCGTCCTCGTCGAAGTCCTCGACGGGCAGCTCGATCGCGTACGGCTCCCCCACGTACTGGACGCCGCGGCCGTCGACCGCGCCGAACGTCGTGCGCAGCGACTCGTGCCGCGCGACCAGCGTGTCCAGCGCGCGCCGCAACGCCTCGACGTCGAGGTCGCCGCGCAGCAGCAACGCCGTCGGCGAGAGGTACTCGGTGCCGCCGGGTTCGAACTCGTCGAGGAACCACAACCGCTGCTGGGCGAAGGAAAGCGGCAGGGCACCGTCGCGGGCGACGACCGGGATCGGCTCGACGGCGGTCCGCCCGGTGGGCAGCGCGGCGGCGAACGCGCCCAGCGTCGGCGCGGTGAACAGCACGCGCGGCGAGACCTCGACGCCGAGGTCGGCCCGCACCCGCGATGCGATCCGCATGCTGAGCAGGGAATCCCCGCCCAGCTCGAAGAAGCTGTCGGTGACGCCGACCCGGTCGACGCCGAGCACGGAGGCCCAGATCGCGGCCAGCCGCCGTTCGGTGTCGGTCCGCGGTGCCACGAACTCGGCGGCCGCTTCCCGCCCGGGCGCGGGCAGCGCGCGGCGGTCGACCTTGCCGTGGCGGGTCAGCGGCAAGGCGTCGAGGGCGACGTACGCGGTGGGTACGAGGTGGCCGGGCAGCCGGTCCCGCAGCCAGTCACGCAGCCCCTCGGTCTCGCCG
>NZ_JAAGNB010000518.1:0-505 GCF_010550475.1 Amycolatopsis sp. SID8362 | reverse complement strand
GTCGCGGCGGCGACGTCCAGCAGCAGGGCGGCGTCCTCGACGGTCCGGGCGAGCGGGCCGAGCACGGTCAGGCCGTGGAACAGCTCGCCGCCGGTCGGGATCCGGCCGCGCTGGGTCTTGATGCCGACCAGCCCGGTCCACGCGGCCGGGATGCGCACCGACCCGGCGCCGTCGGAACCGAGCGCGGCCGCGATGACCCCCGACGCCACCGCGGCCGCGCTCCCGCCTGAAGAACCCCCTGGGGTGTGGCCGGGGTGCCACGGGTTGCGCGTCGCGCCGAAGGCCGGGCCCTCGGTGAACGGCCACTGGCCCAGCTCGGGGGTGTTGGTCTTGCCGATGATGACGGCGCCGGCCTCGCGCAGCAGCGCGACGGCGGGCGCGTCGGTGGTGGCGCACGGGAAGTCGCCGACGCAGCCGAACGACGTGGGCAGGCCGGTCAGGTCGACGTCGTCCTTGATCGCGACCGGCACGCCGAGCAGCGGCGCGCGGTCGCCGGCCTTCAAGC
>NZ_JAAGNB010000468.1:0-1730 GCF_010550475.1 Amycolatopsis sp. SID8362 | reverse complement strand
AGGCCGCGGTGCGCCCGTGCCGGGGGAATCTCGCGACGGCTTTGCGACGCGGGCCGTTCGACGTCGTGGTGGCGAATCCGCCGTACGTCCCGGCGCCGGCCGCGACGGTCCGCGCCACCCGTGGCTGGGACGCGGGCCCGGACGGCCGCGCGGTCCTGGACCCGCTGTGCGCGGCGGCGGGCACGCTGCTGTGTCCTGGTGGGACGCTGCTGATCGTCCAATCCACACTGTCCGATGTGGATAAATCATGGGAACTGCTTGCGGCACAAGGCTTGTGTGTCTCGGTGGCCCGGCGCGCCCGGATCCCGTTCGGCCCGGTCCTTTCCGGACGGACGGCGTTCCTCGAGGCGGCCGGCCTGATCGCGCCGGGGCAGCGGACGGAGGAACTGGTGGTGCTGCGTGCCGACCGCTGACCGCCCGCGCCGGGTGACGGTGGTCCCCGGCGGCCCGGTGCTCGTGGAGGGCCCGGTGGAGCTGCGCACGCCGGAGGGCGAGGTCGTGCGCTCCGACCGGTTCGTGGTCGCGGTGTGCGCGTGCCGGCGGAGCAAGCGGTTCCCGTTCTGCGACACCAGCCACCGCAAGCGGGTGCGCGCCAAGGACGCGTGACGTGAATGACTCATTCATGTCGTCGGACGACATGAATGAGTCATTCACTACGTCTCGGGTCAGGGCAACGGAAGCCGCAGCGAGGACTCGCCCGCCCGCCAGTGGTTCAGCAGCCGCGCACCGAACCGGCCTTCGAGGAACTCCGTCGCCTGGATGCCGAACACGACGTCCGCGGCCAGCGCCGGTTCCTGGTCGAGCAGGTCGCCGAGCACCTCGTGGCGCATCACCTGTTCGTGCACCGCGTCGGCTTCGATGTGCTCGGTGTAGAAGAACCGGCACGCCTCCGGAGCGCCGAGGCGCCGGAGTGCCTGGTCCATCCGCTGCGCGGACGGCGCGGTCGTGATCTCGGCCGCCGCGAAGTGGCCGCACAGCGCGCCGCGCAGGGATCGGTGCAGGCCGAACAGGGACATCATGTTGACCACCGCCAGCATCTCGGCGGGGGCGTGGTCGAGGAGTTCCAGGTAGCCGTCCGGCAGGCCGGCGGCGCGCAGGAGATCCGCGTACAGCCGCGAGTGCGCCGATTCCGCGCGGCCGCCGCCGAACTCGTCGAACTCCACCGCCACCAGCGCCGCCTTGGCGCGGCCGCGCAGGCGCGGGATCACCCACGCGTGCGGGTCGGCTTCCTTGTGGTGGTAGACCGAGCGGTGCGCGAAGTACTCCCGCACCTGCTCCCAGTCACCGTGGTCGCGCAGGAAGTGCGAGACGCCTTGCGCGTCGACCGGCTCGACCAGCAGCGCGTCCAGTTCGGCGGTGACGTCGTCGCCGCCCGGCACGTTTTCGCGCAGGGCCGCGAGGAAACGCGCCTCCAGCGCCCCGCGCAGGCGCAGCAGTTCCGGGTCCCACTCCCAGTCGGGCGAAACCCCGGGCAGGCCCTGGTAGTGCAGTTCGTAGCACAGGTGCAGGGCCAGCTGGACGTCGTCGCCGAGCGGGTCGGCGGCCCCGAGCCCGTCGAAGCCGAGGTCCGCGCGGGGCCGTTCGCGCAGCAGGGTGCCCAGCACGGACGCCGAAAGCGGGCCGCGGGCAGCGGGCGCCGCGAGGGTCGAGGTCGTCATGGGTCCGGGCTACCCCGTGCGCAGCTTTCCATGCCCCGCCGGCACGGTCAGCGCGGTGAGCCGGCCGACCAC
>NZ_JAAGNB010000419.1:0-1481 GCF_010550475.1 Amycolatopsis sp. SID8362 | reverse complement strand
CGCGTCCAGCTCGCCAGGCTCGACCGTCAGCGCGTACCCCCGCGGCCCGGAGCGCAGCCGCTGCCCGGCCTCGGCGGCACCGAGGCCGGGCGAGAGCGTCTTGCGCAGCTTCGACACGGTGACCTGCACGATCGCCGCGGCGCTCGACGGCGCGCCGTCCGGCCACAGTTCGTCGACCAGCGTGTCGCGGCCGACGTACTGGCCGGCGCGGGCGAGCAGGACGGCGAGCAGCCGCCGCGGCTGGGCCGCCGAGGGCAGCGGGACGGAGGCCGTCATCGGGCCGAGCACCTGGAATCGCACGGCTACAACACCCCACCCGCGAGATCACCTGATCGAGCGAGCTGAATCTAACCGCCGGGCGCGCGGCGCGTCCGCCGATCACCCGGATGGCCGACGACGTCGGTCAGGTGTGCGCGAGCAGCCTCCCCAGCAGTTCGGGGTGCTCGGCCAGCCCCTGGCGCAGGGTGTGTTCCCGCAGCGGCTTGAGGTCGCCGTACGGCTGGTTCGCCCAGTCCAGCGCGCCCTGCGGCGGCTCGGGGTCGTACTCGATGGCGAACTGGATGTTCGTCGCGACCTGCCGCCCGGCCAGCCGTTCCACCAGGTGCAGCGCGAGGTCGATGCCCGCGGACACCCCGGCGGCGGTGATCACGGAGCCGTCCTCGACCCACCGGCGCGCGACCGGCGTGGCCCCCAGCCCGGCGAGGACGTCGCGGAGCATCCAGTGCGTGGTCGCCTGCTTGCCTTCGAGGAGGCCCGCCGCGCCGAGGATCAGCGAGCCGGTGCAGACCGACGTCATCAGCTCCGCCCCTTCGGCCGCGGTGCGCAGCCAGGCGAGGAGGCGCTCGTCGGCCATCGCGCGCAGCGTCGGCACGGTGCCACCGGGGACGAGCACCGCGTACGGCGCCGGGACCTCGTCGAAGGTGTGGCTCGGGGCGACCCGCAGCGGCGTGTCCGTGCCGACGGTGTCCGTGCTCGCGCCGACGACGACGGTCCGGTAGCCGGCGTCCATCTGCGCGAGCGCGCTGAGCACCTGGAGCGGGCCCACGAGGTCGAGCGGCGTCAGCCCGGGGTAAACGACGAAGGCGAGGGCCTTCTGCTCATCGGTCATGCCCCGACCATGGCGGGCCTGGACGGCGGGCGGGCCGCCGATGTCCCGATTCCTGCGAACCGCGTCCGAGCGCCGGGTCCGGCTGCTAGCGTTCGATCATGCCAGGGTCACCCAGACGGGTCGTGATCGTCGGGTACGCCGACGCCGAGCTGCTGGACATCGCGTGTCCCGCCGACGTGTTCGACGCGGCGAACCGGCTCGGCGCGCGGCCGCCGTACGAGCTCCAGCTCGCCTCGGTCGACGGACACGGCATCCGCACCTGCGCCGGGCTCGTGCTGCAGCCGCACCTGCGGCTCGACCAGGTGGCGGGCGACCTCGACACGCTCGTCGTCGCGGGCGGCTGGGGCAGCCCGGCCGCGGCGGCCGACGAGCG
>NZ_JAAGNB010000365.1:0-2115 GCF_010550475.1 Amycolatopsis sp. SID8362 | reverse complement strand
CCGCCCAGCCGGTGCTCGCCGACCTGCTCACGACGTCGTCGCTCGGCGCACTGGACCCGGCGAACCCGTTCCACCGCGAGCTGGCGGCGACGGCGCTGGCCTACCTCGACCACGGGCAGCGCCTGCGGACCACGGCGGAAGCCCTGCACCTGCACCCGAACACGGTCCGGTACCGCCTGGACCGGCTGGCGGAGCTGACCCCGTTGGCCCTGGCGGAAAACAGCGGCGGCCGGGTCCTCGACGCGGTGCGCTCGTGGTGGGCACTGCACCACTGGCTGGGCGACGCGGGCTGAGCGCCGGCCGTCACCCGCTAGGGTCACGCCATGGCTGAACTCAAGCGCCTGCCGGCGACCACCGATGGCGGCGAATGCATCTTCTGCGCCATCGCCACCGGCCGCGCCCCGGCGGCGTTCGTGCACGAGGACGACGACTTCGTCGCGGTGGTCGACCTGCGCCCGGTCACCACCGGCCACCTGCTCGTCCTCCCCCGCGCGCACCACGCGGACCTGGCCTCACTGCCGGCCGAGACGGGCGGCCGCCTGTTCGCCGTCGCCCAGACGCTGGCCGCGGCCCTGCGCCGCACCGACCTGCCGTGCGAAGGCATCAACCTCTACCTCGCCGACGGCAAGGCCGCCGGCCAGGAGATCCCCCACGTCCACCTGCACGTGATCCCCCGCCACGCCGGCGACGGCTTCGTCATGAACGCCGACTGGCGGGTGCGGTCGCGGGAGGAGCTGACCGAGGTCGCGGCCAAGGTCAAGGCCGCGCTCTAGGACTTGCGCAGCTTGTCCGGGTGGTGCCCGGCGGTCTTCCCGGACTTCTCGCTCTTGACGAGGTACCCGGCGTCGCGGGGATGTCGTGAAAGGGTCATTCATGTCGTCTGGCGAGGTGAATGACTCTTTCATGACATCGCGGATCGGCCGCGCTCTAGGCCCGGTCCGCCGAAGACGTGAACTCCTTCAGCACCAACGCGTTCGCCGCCTCGCGGATCGGGCGGGCCATCTGCTCCAAAACTCGGTTGCGGCCCGGCAGGTACGGCATCAGCTTGATCATCCGGGTGTTGAACCACGCGAACGCGCGCGACTGCGGGATGATCCCGCGCAACGCCGTCTTCGCCAGCGCCTGGTTCTTCTCGATGAACGGCCGCATTTCCGCCTCATAGCGGGAAAGCGCGGCCGCGAAGTCGTCCGAAGAAGCCAGCTCGCCGGCCAGGACGTACGCGCCCGCCAGTGCCAGGCTCGTGCCCTGGCCCGACGCCGGGGACGCGCAGTAGCCCGCGTCGCCGAGCAGGGTCACGCGGCCGGTCGACAGGTGGTCCATGACGATCTGGCACACCGGGTCGAAGTAGAAGTCGCCCGCCTCGCGCATCGCGGCCAGCAGCGCTGAAACCTCCCAGCCCAGGCCCGCGAACTGGCCGGCCACCAGGTCCTTCTGGCCCTCGACGTCGCGCCGGTCGTAGGTCAGCGGCGGCGCGCTGAACCAGAACGCGGCCTTGGCGTCGTCGGCGCGGGCCGTGCTGTAGACGTTGACCATCTTGCCGGGCGCCGCCGAGTGCAGCAGTTCCCAGCGGTCGAGCTCGAACGTGTTGGGCACCGTCGAGATCGAGATGTAGGCGTCGAACCGGCGCAGGAAGTCCTCCTCCGGGCCGAACGCGAGCGCGCGGACGCCGGAGTGCAGGCCGTCGGCGCCGACGACCAGGTCGAACCGGCGTGGCGCGCCGTGGGCGAACGTCACCTCGACGCCGTCGGGGCCTTGGTCGAGGCCGGTGATCCAGTCGCCGAAGACGTACTCGGTGTGCTCGCGGGTGACGTCGTAGAGGATCTTCGCGAGGTCGCCGCGGAGAATCTCGGTGTCGTCGCCGTGGCGGAAGCCGAACGTGTCGGCGTCGAGGGTCGCGACCTGCTTGCCTCGCTTGTCCACGAACGCCGCACCCCGCATGTCGGTGCTCGCCGCGTGCACCTGCTCCAGCAGCCCCATCCGGCGGACGACGTCGACGGCGACGCCGCGGATGTCGACCTTGTAGCCGCCTTCGCGCAGGCTCGGGGCCCGCTCGACGACGGTGGCGCGGAAGCCGTGGCGGTGCAGCCAGAAGGCGAGGGCGGGGCCGGCGACGCT
>NZ_JAAGNB010000325.1:0-528 GCF_010550475.1 Amycolatopsis sp. SID8362 | reverse complement strand
TCGCTGGCCACGTCGCGGGCCGGCTTCGACCACCGCGCGGTCGTGCTGGGCACCGACCGGGCCCAGGTCCTCGAGGCCCTCACCGCGCTGGGCACCGACACCCCCGCCGGCTCGCTGGTCCGCGGCACCACCGGCCGCGGCGGGCTCGCCTTCCTCTTCGCCGGGCAGGGCAGCCAGCGCGCGGGCATGGGTCGCGAGCTGTACGCGCGGTTCCCGGTGTTCGCCGACGCGCTCGACGAGGTGCTGGCCCAGCTCGACCTCGGCCTGGAGCGCCCGCTGCGCGAAGTGCTCTTCGCCGGCGAGGGCACGCCGGAAGCGGCGCTGCTCGGCGAAACCGGCTGGACCCAGCCCGCGTTGTTCGCGCTCGAGGTCGCGTTGTTCCGGCTCCTGGAGGCCTGGGGCGTGCGTCCCGGCCACCTGGCCGGCCACTCCATCGGCGAGATCGCCGCGGCGCACGTGGCCGGGGTGCTCTCGCTGGCGGACGCGGCCGCGCTCGTCGTCGCCCGGGGCCGGCTGATGCAGGCGCTG
>NZ_JAAGNB010000265.1:0-2032 GCF_010550475.1 Amycolatopsis sp. SID8362 | reverse complement strand
CTCGCCGGGCAGCCGATCCGCTGGCTGCTGCTCGACGTCGCCGAGCGCGTGCTGCCGGAGCTGGCCGATCGCCTCGGGCGGACCGCCGACGAGGTGCTGCGCTCGCGCGGCGTCGAAGTGCTGATGAAGACGTCGGTGGACAACGCCGGCCCCAAGGGCGTGACGCTGACCAACGGCGACGACGTGCCCACCCGGACGCTGGTGTGGTGCGTCGGCGTGCGGCCGGACCCGCTGGTGGCCGAGATCGGGCTCGAGACCGCGAAGGGCAGGCTGGTCGTCACCGAGCGGCTGAACGTGCCGGGCCGCGACGACGTGTTCGCCTGCGGCGACGCGGCCGCCGTCCCCGACCTCACCCGCCCCGGCCAGTACACCGCGATGACGGCGCAGCACGCCGAACGGCAGGGCAAGCTCGCCGGGCGCAACGTCGCGGCGTCGCTCGGCTACGGGCGTCCCGGCACCTACCGCCACCACGACCTCGGCTTCGTCGTCGACCTCGGGGCCGGCGCGGCGGCGGCGAACCCGTTGCACATCCCGCTTTCCGGCCGCCCGGCGAAGGCGGTCACGCGCGCCTACCACCTGCTGGCGATGCCGGGGAACCGCGTGCGCACGGCCGCCGACTGGCTCCTGGAGCGGCTGACCGGCCGCCAGACCGTCCAATTGGGACTCGTCCGGTCGGGGTCCGTGCCGCTCGACACGGACTCGCCGGAACTCCCCCACCGCGGAAAGGATTCCCGATGACCGCCGAACCCCTGCGCTCCGAAGGCCCGCCGGTGGTGACCGCCGGCGACCCGGCCGGTCCCAAGGTGATCGTCCTCGACCCGGCGGGCGCCGCCAAGCACGACGAGCTGCCTGCCACCTGGCGGCCTCTCGCGGAGCAGCGCGCGGTCTTCTGGTGCCGCATCCCGGCGGGCGGCGCCCTCACCGAAGCCGACGACCTCCTGGGCGACACCGGCCACGGCGACCCGGAGGTCTCGGTGGTGGCGAGCGGCCCGTTCGCGACGGAGGCGCTCCAGCTGGTCGAGCGTCACCCGGGCGCGGCGGCCCGGCTGCTGCTGGTCGACCCGGCCTCGGACGCGTTCCTCCCGGCCGGCGACGCGCGGGAGGCGAACGAGACCTGGCTGTCCGAGCACGACGACGTCATCGCGAAGCTGCGGGAGGACGGGACGGTGGTGCGGGTGGTGGCGTCGAGCAGCGACAGCCCCGAGGACCGGGTGCCCCCGCCGCTGCCGCTGGGTCACCCGGAGGTGGTGGCGGCGGTCCGGATGGCACTCGGCGACCGCTAGCCGCGCTGGGGTCGGCCGTGGCGAGTAGGCGCCGCGCGGACCTGCGGTGTAGTGAATGACTCATTCATGTCGTCCGACGACATGAATGAGTCATTCACTACACCGACGGAGCCCTGCCGAGCGCCCCAAGGCGGCCTTGGGGCGCTTCAGTCCAGGCAGAACTCGTTGCCCTCGACGTCCTGCATCACGATGCACGACTCGTTGTACTCATCGGCGTACAAGGTCTGGAAGTGGCTGGCCCCGAGCGCGATCAGCCGGTCGCGCTCGGCCTCCAGGGCGGCGAGCCGCTCGGCGCCCCTCAGACCGGTGCCGGCCCGGACGTCGAGGTGGACCCGGTTCTTGACGACCTTGCCTTCGGGAACGCGCTGGAAGAACAGCCGCGGGCCCGCGCCGGTGGGGTCGACGCAGGCGAACGCCGCGCCCTGCCGCTCGGCCGGCAGCGAGCGGTCGAAGTCGGCCCAGGTGTCGAAGCCGGCCGGCGCCGGCGGGACGACGTAGCCCAGCACCTCGCACCAGAACCGGGCGACGCGCTCGGGTTCCGCGCAGTCGAACGTGATCTGTACCTGCCTGATCGTCCCCATTCGCCCACCCTAACGACGGCGTCCACGGCTTTTGCCGACGGGGTTCCTACTCCCGCGCGCCGCGGGCCAGCGCCACGAACCCCCGCACGACCGGGGACACCGCGCCCGCCCGCCACGCCAGCCCCAGGTCGATGCGCGGCACCGGATCCTCGAGCCGCCGCAGCGCCA
>NZ_JAAGNB010000210.1:0-1422 GCF_010550475.1 Amycolatopsis sp. SID8362 | reverse complement strand
CCCGGCCCGGCACCGCGAGCCTGCTCCGCTCCGGCCGGGGCGTGCTGCTCGATCTCACCGCCGGGCACTGGGCGGAACCGGCCGGGCCCTGGGCGGACCGGGTGGACACCGTCTCGGCCGAGCCGGTGCCGGACGGGCCGCTGGCCGGGACCGAGGCCGTGCTCGTGCGGCCGGACGGCCACGTCGGGTGGGTCGCGGGTGACGGGACCGACGTCGAAAGCGCGCTGCGTCGCTGGTTCGGCGCCGAGGGGAGCGGGTGATGGTGCAGCTGGGAAGCAAGACCGCGCTGGTCACGGGGTCGAGCCGGGGGATCGGCCGGGCCACCGCGCTGCGGCTCGCGAGTGCGGGAGCCGTGACAGCGGTGCATTCCGGGCAGGACGCCGACGGGGTGGCCGAGACCGTGCGCGCCATCGAAGACGCGGGAGGGCGGGCGTTCCCCGTGCTGGCCGAGCTGGGGGTGCCCGGTGACGTCGACGTCCTCTTCGAAGGGCTGGAGGCGGGACTCAAGGAGCACGCCGACCGCGTGGAGCTCGACATCCTGGTCAACAACGCGGCCGTGCTCGGCACCGTGGCCCCCGAGGAGGTCACGCCGGAGCACTTCGACCGGCTCATGGCGGTCAACGCGAAGGCCCCGCTCTTCATCGTGCAGCGGGCGCTGCCGCTGATGCCCGACGGCGGGCGCATCGTCAACATCTCCACCGGGCTCACCAGGTTCGCGAACCCGCCGGAGGTGGCGCACGCGATGAGCAAGGCCGCCCTCGAGATGATCACCCTCCACTTCGCGCGGCACCTGGGCGCCCGGGGCATCACGGTCAACACGGTGGCACCCGGCGTCGTCGACACCGGCGACCTGGTGCGGGCCGAGCCCTGGCTGCGGGCGGCGCTGTCCGGCCTTTCGGCGTTCGGCAGGCTCGGCCGGCCCGAAGACATCTCCGAAGTGGTGGCCTTCCTCGCCAGTCCCGAAGCGCGGTGGGTCACCGGCGCGTGGATCGACGCCACCGGCGGCACGATGCTCGGCCAGGACCTGTGATGCCGCGGCAGCGCCTGGTCGTGGTGGGTGCCTCGCTGGCCGGGGTCCGCGCGGTGGAGGCCGCCCGCGAGGCCGGGTTCGACGGGCACCTCGTCCTGGTCGGCGCGGAGGAACACCTGCCCTACGACCGGCCGCCGTTGTCCAAGCTGTTCCTCGAAGCCACCGCGGAACCGACGGTCCCGACCTTCCGCTCGGCCGGCTTCCTCCGCCACGACCTCGGCGTGGACCTGCGGCTCGGCGCCCCCGCGACCGGGCTGGACACCGAGGCCCGGACCATCACGGTCGCCGGTGTCGCGCTGGGCTACGACCGGCTCGTCATCGCCACCGGCGCCCAGGCCCGCGGCTTGCCCGGCGCCGAGCGGCTCGCCGGGGTGCACCCGCTGCGCACGCTC
>NZ_JAAGNB010000163.1:0-936 GCF_010550475.1 Amycolatopsis sp. SID8362 | reverse complement strand
CGCGCGCAGCAGCGCGGCCGAGTCCTCGGTGGCGGCGGCGCGCTGTTCGGGCGCGCTCACCCCGGCCGACCAGGTGGGGGTGTCGAGCAGGACGGCGAGGCTGCGGATGCCGCGCGGGCGGTACTGGGTCAGTTCGTGGACGGCTTCGGTGCTGACCGTGCCGAGCACGGCGATCAGCTCCTGGCCCTCGCCGGGGTCGCCGGCCAGCGTGATGTCCCGCTGGTGGGCGGGCTGCAGCGCGGCCAGCGCGTCGAGGAGGACGTTGTCGTAGTGGTCGCCGCCTTCACCAGGGGTGTCGGCGAGGGTGATCCCGTGCTCGCTGACCAGCCGGACGCGGTGCCCGGACCGGCGCAGGTGCAGCGCGGCCGACGCGGTGAACGACACCGCCCACTCCAGGCTGGCGGCCGGGCCGCTGCCGTGGTGCGCGGCCGCCCGGTGGTCCAGCAGCACGGTGGTGCCGCCGCGCCACGGCCGTTCTTCGACGCGCACCATGATCTCGTCGCGGCGCGCGGTCGAGCGCCAGTGCACCTTCCGCAGGTCGTCGCCCTGCCGGTACTGGCGGACGATCACGTCGGCCTCGCCCTGCCCGGCGTGCAGCCGGACGGTGCCGTCGTCGCCGACGCCGATCCCGGCGCCGCTCGGCAGGCCCCACAGCGGAACCACCCGGGGCACGACGACCAGGCGCGAGTGCCCGATCAGCTCGCGCTCGAACTCGCACAGCCCGAAGGGGTCGGTGATGGTCGCGCGCAGCGGCCCGACCTGCTGGATCCCGCGCAGCACCGGCTGCAGCGGGTAGCGCAGCGAGACCCGGCGGTCGTGCGGGAGCCGTTCGACGACGAACCGCGGCCGCGAGCCCAGCGCGTACGGCACGCCGTCCTCGAGGAGGACCTCGCCGGCCGGCAGCCGTCCGCTGCGCCAGAGCTCCAGCTGCACCTC
>NZ_JAAGNB010000125.1:0-357 GCF_010550475.1 Amycolatopsis sp. SID8362 | reverse complement strand
AACGCGTTGGCCGCGGCGTAGTTGCCCTGGCCGGGGCTGCCCAGCGTGGCCGCGGCCGAGGAGAACAGCACGAACGCCGACAGCCCGAGGTCCCGGGTGAATTCGTGCAGGTTCAGCGCGGCGTCGACCTTGGGCCGCAGCACCGCGTTGAGCCGCTCGGGCGTCAGCGACGCGACGACGCCGTCGTCGAGCACGCCTGCCGCGTGCACCACCCCGGTGAGCGGCCGGTCCGCCGGGATCGCGGCGAGCACCGCGGCCAGCTCCCGGCGGTCGGCGGCGTCACCCGCGACGATCCGGACGTTCGCGCCGAGTTCCCGCAGGTCGGCGGCCAGTTCGGCGGCACCGGGCGCGTCGGGA
>NZ_JAAGNB010000086.1:0-609 GCF_010550475.1 Amycolatopsis sp. SID8362 | reverse complement strand
CCGCGGCCCGCAGCCGCGTCCGCAGCTCGGGCTCGGTGAGCCAGCGGCGGAGGGCTGCGCCGAGCGCTTCGACGTCGTCGCCGGGGACGAGCATCCCGGGCACCGAGCCGTCGGGCGCGACGCCGAGCGTGTCCGGCAGCGCGTCGACGTCGGTGGTCAGCACGGGCACGCCGCGGGCGAGGGCCTCGGTGACGACCATGCCGTACGTCTCGGCGCGCGAAGGCAGCACGAGCAGGTCGGCGGTGTGGTAGGTCGCGGCCAGAGCCGCGCCGGTCCGGGGGCCGGTGAGGGTGAAGCGGGCGCCGAGCCGGTGCTCGCGCAGCCGCTCGACGTACTTGGTCTCCCGCCGGATCCCGCCGACGCATTCGCAGGTCCAGCGCAGGTCGGCGACGGTCTCGAGGGCCTGGGCGAGCACACCCTGGCCCTTGCGCGGGGTCACGTTGGCCACGCAGACCAGCCGGGACACCCCGTCGGTGCCGATGGCGGGCGGCGCCGGGTCGACGCCCGGCGGCACGGCGTGCACGCGGTGCGGCGCCAGCCCGTGGTGGCCGATCAGCCGGCGCGCGGCCCACTCGCTGGTCGCGACGACCGAGCTCGCGGCCCGGAGCG
>NZ_JAAGNB010000032.1:0-795 GCF_010550475.1 Amycolatopsis sp. SID8362 | reverse complement strand
AGGCCGCCGCGACCGCGACAACCGCGCCGGCCTGCGGCTGTCCTCCGGCCACGGCCCGCACCGCCGCCAGCCCGAGCAGGCCGACGAGCAGCAGGTGCAGGCACCAGGTCAGCACCCGGCTGGTCGGGGTCAAGGCAGGAGCGGCGGCGTTCACAGTGCGTCCAGGCTACGGAGCCGCGGCCCGAACCACCTCTATCGAAAGAGGGAACCGGCGCGCCGTCGTCCGGCCCGGGAAGTGCCGTCCGCCGCCGGATGCCCCGCCGGGGTGCCGGGGGCGAGGGTGGAGCCGTACCCCGCTCCCCGCCGGAAAGGACAGTCCGAGGCCGTGTTCGTCGCCTGGAGAGACCTGAAGTTCGCCAAGGGGCGGTTCGCCCTGATGGGGACCGTCATCGTGCTGATCACCCTGCTCGTCGGCCTGTTGTCCGGCCTGACCGCCGGCCTCGGCGAGCAGAACGTCTCCGCCGTCACCGGCCTGCCCGCCGACGAGATCGTCTTCGCCGGCGGCCAAAAGCCGTCGTACGCCGACTCCGCGGTCACCGACGCGCAGTGGCGGCGGTGGTCGGCCGCGCCGGGCGTCACCAGCGCCGAACCGTTGGGCATCACCACCACCAAGGCCACCGCCGCCGGCCGGAGCTCCGGTGTCTCGGTCTTCGGCGTCCGGCCCGGATCCGCCCTCGCGCCGGACAGCGCGAAGCTCACCGGGGCCGACGCGGTCCTGTCCGGGCCGGCCGCCGCCGAGCTAGGCGTCCGGGCCGGCGACCGCGTCACCCTGGCCGGACGGCCGCTGACCGTGGC
>NZ_JAAGNB010001508.1:0-19164 GCF_010550475.1 Amycolatopsis sp. SID8362 | reverse complement strand
TCGGCGTCGCGCTCGGTGTCGCACTGTCCACTGTGGTCGACGTGCTCGACCCGGACGTCGTCGTGCTGGGCGGCTACTTCGCCGAGCTGGGGGACTGGCTGGTGGAACCGGTCCGCGTCGAGCTGGCCGCCCGGCCGCTCGGCCACGCCCGGGTCGTCCCGTCCCGGCTCGGCCTGGGCGCCCCGTTGCGAGGCGCCGCGCACCTGGCCGCCGAGCGGCTGTTCGCGAACCCGACGCTCGTCGAGGAGGCCTCGGTATGAGCCTGTTGTCCGTCCGCGGGATCGTGAAGACCTTCCCCGGTGTCCGCGCGCTCGACGGCGTCGACCTCGACGTCGAGCCGGGCGAGGTGCACTGCCTGCTCGGCCAGAACGGCGCGGGCAAGTCGACGCTCATCAAGGTTCTCGCCGGCGCGCACCAGCCCGACACCGGCGAGATCTCCTGGCAGGGCGAACCCGTCACGCTCGGCACGCCGGTCGACGCCCTGCGCCTCGGCATCGCCACCATGTACCAGGAACTGGACCTCGTCCCCGGCCTTTCGGTGGCGGACAACATCTTCCTCGGCCACGAACGCGCCCGCTTCGGCTTCACGCGCATCTCGCAGGCCCGCGACGAGGCCGCCCGCCTGATGGCCCGGCTCGGCCACCCCGACATCCGCCCGAACACCGAGGTCGGCAAGCTCTCGGCCGCCGGGCAGCAGCTCGTCTCGATGGCCCGCGCTCTCGCCCACGACGCCCGCCTGCTCGTGATGGACGAACCGACCGCCGCGCTGGCCGGCGAGGAGGTCGACAACCTCTTCCGCATCGTCGGCGAGCTGACCGCCGACGGCGTCGCGGTCGTCTACATCTCCCACCGCCTGGAGGAACTGCGCCGGATCGGGCACCGGGTGACCGTGCTCAAGGACGGCCGGACCGTCGGTACCGGACTCGACGCGCGGGAGACGCCGACCGCCGACCTGGTCGCGCTGATGGCCGGCCGCAAGGTCGAAACCGTCTTCGGCCCGCGTCACGACGGCCACGCCACGCCGGAGACGGCCCTCGAAGTCGCGCACCTGACCCGCAAGGGCGAGTTCGAGGACGTGAGCTTCACCGTGCACGCGGGCGAGGTCGTCGGCATCGCCGGGCTGGTGGGCTCCGGCCGCAGCGAACTGCTCGAGACGATCTTCGGTGCCCGCAAGGCCGACAGCGGAACCGTCGCCGTGCACGGGAAACCGCTCAGCACCGGCAACGTCCTGGCCGCCGTCAAGGCCGGGATCGGCCTGGCGCCCGAGGAACGCAAGAGCCAGGGCCTGCTGCTCGACCTGCCGGTGGTGCACAACGTGACTCTGGCCAGCCTCGGCCGCTACGCGAAGCTCGGCTTCACCGAGCGCGCCAAGGAACTGGACGACGCCGGCGCGAGCCTGCGCCGCCTCGACCTGCGGCCCGCCGATCCGCGGCGGATCGTCCGCACGCTGTCCGGCGGCAACCAGCAGAAGGCCGTGCTCGCCCGGTGGCTGGTCCGCGGCTGCAAGGTGCTGCTGCTCGACGAACCCACGCGCGGTGTCGACGTCGGCGCCCGCGCCGAGCTGTACCGGCTGATCGACGAGCTGGCCGCGACCGGCGTCGCGATCGTGCTGGTGTCCAGCGAAATCCCCGAGGTGCTCGGGCTGTCCGACCGGGTGCTGGTGCTGCGCGAGGGCCGGGTCCTCGCCGACCGGCGCTCCGGCGGGCTGACCGAGGCCGAGGTGCTCGACGTGATTCTCGAGGGGAGCGCGGCATGACCGAAACGCAAGCACCGCCACAGGAAGCGCTTTCCGCCGAACGGAAGCGGCGGTTCGCCTTCTCCGCCGACCCGCGGCTGCTCGGCCTGGCAGGCGTACTCGTCGTGCTGTGCCTGGTCGGCCAGTTCACCCGGCCCGAACTGTTCTTCACCGAAAGCAACATCTCGACGATCCTGCGGCTGGCCGCGGCGATCGGCGTGGTCAGCGTCGGGATGACGTTCGTGATCATCAGCGGCGGGATCGACCTGTCCGTCGGCTCGATGGTCGGCTTGGCCGGCGTCTGGCTGACGACGTTGGCCACGCAGTCGTACGGGTCGTGGATCATGGTCCTTTGTGGACTCGCCGTCGGGCTCGGCTGCGGGCTGATCAACGGCGTGCTCGTCGCGTACGGCAAGGTCGTGCCGTTCATCGCCACGCTCGCGATGTACGTCTCGGCACGAGGGCTCGCCGAGCGGATCAGCGGCCGCCGCACCCAGGTCGTCGCCGACCAGGACTTCCTCGCCTTCTTCCGGGGGAGCTTCCTCGGCATCCCGACGCTGATCTGGTTGTTCGCGCTGGTCTTCGCGGTCGGCTGGGTCGTGCTCAACCGGACGACCTTCGGGCGGCGGACGTACGCGGTCGGCGGCAACGCCGAGGCGTCGCGGCTGGCCGGCATCAACGTCAAGCGCCACCTCGCGCTCGTCTACGGCGTCGCCGGGCTGTGCTGCGGGATCGCCGCGCTGATGGTCGTCGCGCGGACGACGGCGGGCGCGTCGACCAACGGCATGTTCTACGAGCTCGACGCGATCGCGGCGGTGGTCATCGGCGGCACGCTGCTGACCGGCGGCCGCGGCTCGCTCATCGGCACGCTCATCGGCGTGCTGATCTTCACGGTGCTGTCGAACATCTTCACGCTCAACAACCTGGACACCGACATCCAGAACATCGCCAAGGGCGTGATCATCGTGCTCGCCGTGCTCTTGCAGTTCCGGGCCAGGAAAGCCAGGACCGGTCCGTAGAAACACCTTTGGAGGCCGTCATGACCGAACAACCCTTCCTCGGCCGCCGGGGATTCCTGCTGGGCGGGGCCGCCGTCGGCGCCGGCGCGCTGCTGGCCGGCTGCACGTCGAACACACCCGCGAACTCGGAGTCGAACGCGCCGGTCGCCAACGCGGGCAACAACGCCCAGCCCGGCAAGCCGGTCACGATCGGCTTCTCGGCACCGGCCGCCGACCACGGCTGGATCGCGGCGATCACCAAGAACGCCAAGGCGCAGGCGCAGAAGTTCAGCGAGGTGAAGTTCAACGCCACCGAGGGCACCAACGACGTCAACCAGCAGATCTCCCAGGTGGAGACGCTGATCAACGCCAAGGTCGACGTGCTGGTGATCCTGCCCTTCGACGGCAAGGCGCTGACTTCGGCCGGCCAGCAGGCGATGGACGCGGGCATCCCGGTGATCAACCTCGACCGCGTCTTCGAAACGCCGCTGGCCTATCGAACGTGGATCGGCGGCGACAACTACCGGATGGGCGTCAACGCGGGCAACTACATCGCCGCGGAGCTCAAGAAGAAGAACGTCGCGAACCCGATCATCGGCGAGGTCGCCGGCATCGATTCGCTGCCGCTGACCCAGGAACGCAGCAAGGGCTTCTCGGACGCGCTGGGCCGCGCCGGGTTCAAGGTCGGCCCGCGGGTGTCGGCGCAGTTCACGTCGGAGTCGGGCGAGCAGCAGACCGCGAACCTGCTGCAGGGCGCGCCCAAGCTGGACGCGCTGTGGAACCACGACGACGACCAGGGCATCGGCGTCAACGCGGCGATCGACACCGCGGGCCGCAAGGAGTTCATCATGGTCGGCGGCGCCGGCTCGAAGAACATGATGAACCTGATCAAGGCGGACGCGTCGCCGATCAAGGCGACCGTGCTCTACAGCCCGTCGATGGCCTCGACGGCGATCGCACTCGCCCGCTTGCTCGGGCAGGGCAAGGGGATCGGCGACCTGGCCGAGCACGACATCCCGGCCGAGATCACGACGTATTCGGCGGTCGTGACGAAGGAGAACGTCGACCAGTACCTCGACGTCGGCTTCGACTCCTGACCGGACTTTTCGCCAGAACACAAGGAGGGGCATGAGCCGGGAAACCATCGGGATCGGCATGGTCGGGCACGCGTTCATGGGTGCGGTGCATTCGCACGCCTGGCGCAGCGTGCACCGGTTCTTCGACCCGCCGCTGGTGCCGAGGCTCGCCGTGCTCGGCGGCCGCGACGAAACCCGGGCCAGGGCGGCCGCGGAGAAGTTCGGGTGGGAGGACGTCGAGACCGACTGGCGGAAGCTCGTCGCGCGGGACGACGTCGGCCTGGTCGATGTCTGCACGCCGGGGGACAGCCACGCGGAGATCGCGATCGCCGCGCTGGAGGCCGGGAAGCATGTGCTGTGCGAGAAGCCGCTGGCCAACTCGGTGGCGGAGGCCGAGGCGATGGCCGAGGCGGCGCGGCGGGCCCGTGAGCGCGGGGTGCGGGCCATGGTCGCGTTCAACTACCGCCGGGTGCCCGCGCTCGCGCACGCCAGGAACCTGGTCGCGAGTGGGGCACTCGGCGAGATCCGGCACGTGCGGTCGGTGTACCTGCAGGACTGGCTGTCAGACCCGCAGGCGCCGATGACCTGGCGGCTCCGGCGCGAAAGTGCCGGCTCGGGCGCGCTGGGCGATCTGGGGGCGCACATCATCGACGCCGCCCAGTTCGTCACCGGCGACGTGATCACCGGTGTCTCGGCCCTGACGAACACCTTCGTGAAGCAGCGGCCGGCGGAGAACGGCGGCACGGACGAGGTGACGGTCGACGACACCGCGTTGTTCCTGGCCCGGCTGGCCGGGGGAGCGGTGGCGACCTTCGAGGCGACCCGGTTCGCGCTGGGCCGCAAGAACGCCATGCGGCTGGAGGTCAACGGGTCGAAGGCGAGCCTGGCGTTCGACTTCGAGTCGATGAACGAGCTGCAGTGGTACGAGGGCACCGGGACCGAAGCCGGGTTCCGCCGCATCCTCGTCACCGAGCCGCAGCACCCGTACGTCGGCGCGTGGTGGCCGCCGGGGCACCTGCTCGGCTACGAGCACACGTTCACGCACGAGGTCGCCGACCTCCTGGACGCCATCGGCGCGGGCACCGACCCGGCGCCGAGCTTCGACGACGGCCTGCGCGTCCAGCGGGTACTGCACGCCGTCTGGCAAAGCGCGGCCACGGAAGCCACCTGGACCGCCGTGGAGGAGGGGAAATGAGCCGTCCTGTCACTTTGTTCACCGGCCAGTGGGCCGACCTGCCGTTCACCGAGGTCTGCAAGCTGGCCGCCGACTGGGGTTACGACGGCCTGGAAATCGCTTGCTCGGGCGACCACTTCGAGGTCGACCGCGCACTGTCCGAAGAGGACTACGTCCCCGCGAGGCTGGCGCTGCTGGCCGAGCACGGGCTCAAGGTGTGGGCGATCTCGAACCACCTCGTCGGGCAGGCCGTCTGCGACGACCCGATCGACGCCCGGCACCGCGCGATCCTGCCGTCCCGCATCTGGGGCGACGGCGAACCGGAGGGCGTCCGGCAGCGGGCGGCCGCCGAAATGGCGGACACGGCGAGGGCGGCGGCGAAGCTCGGCGTGGACACTGTCATCGGCTTCACGGGGTCGAAGATCTGGAAGTACGTGGCGATGTTTCCGCCGGTCACGCGCGATGACATCGATGACGGTTACGCGGACTTCGCCCGGCGGTGGAACCCGATCCTGGACGTCTTCGACGAGGTCGGTGTCCGGTTCGCGCACGAAGTCCACCCGTCGGAGATCGCGTACGACTACTGGACGACCAAGCGCGCGCTCGAAGCCGTGGACCACCGGCCGGCGTTCGGGCTGAACTGGGACCCGTCGCACTTCGTGTGGCAGGACCTCGACCCGGTCGGGTTCATCCTCGACTTCGCCGACCGGATCTACCACGTCGACTGCAAGGACACCCGCAAGCGCTTCGACGGCCGCAACGGGCGGCTCGGGTCGCACCTGGCCTGGGCGGATCCTCGTCGCGGCTGGGACTTCGTATCCGTCGGCCACGGCGACGTCCCGTGGGAGGACTGCTTCCGGGCGCTGAACTCGATCGGCTACCGCGGCCCGATCTCGGTGGAGTGGGAAGACGCCGGGATGGACCGGCTCCGAGGCGCGGCGGAGGCGGTGAAGTACCTGCGCGAGCACCTGTTCGACCAGCCGTCGGCGGCTTTCGACGCGGCTTTCAGCAACCAGAGATGAGGGAGTTCCATGTGCGGTGAACGGCCAGAGCAGCACTCCCGACGAACGTTCCTGAACGTGGCGACGGCGGCCCTCACGGTGGGGGCCGCGGCCATCGCGCTACCCGGCACCGCGGACGCCTCCCCAGCGCGGCGCCGGGTCCCACTCGACCGGATCAGCATCCAGCTCTACTCCCTGCGGTCGCTGCTGCAGAACGACCCGGAAGGCACGCTGTCCGCGCTGGCCGACATCGGCTACCGGAAGGTCGAGCTGGCCGGGACGTACGGCCGCAGCGCCACCGAGTTCCGCGCCATCCTCGACCGGTGCCACCTCACGGCGTCGTCGACGCACGTCGGCATCGACGGCGACCTGAACCAGACCATCGCCGACGCGAAGATCCTGGGCAACACCTCTGCCGTCGTGCCGTACGCGAATTTCGGCACGATCGCCGAGTGGGAGGCCTTCGCGGGCCGGATGAACACCGCGGCGGTGGCGTTCAAGAAGGCCGGGCTGAACCTCGGCTACCACAACCACGACCACGAGTTCGCCCCGATCGGCGGCGTCGTGCCCTACGACGTGCTCACCGCGAAGACGGACAAGCGGCTCGTGCACCTGGAAATCGACCTGTTCTGGGCGGTGAACGGCGGCGCGGACCCGGTCGAGCTGTTCCGCCGCAACTACCCGCGCGTCACGCAGTACCACGTCAAGGACCGGACCGCGGACGGCCAGATGGTCGACCCCGGCGCGGGTGTCATCAACTTCCCGCGCATCTTCGCCGCGTCCTGCCACAACATCGCCGAGTACATCGTCGAGCACGACCAGCCGGCCGATCCGCTGAACACCGCGAAGGTCGGGTTCGAGTACCTCCGCACCGTGCGCTTCTGACCCCGGGGGAATCCACATGCGAGTGTCACGTCGGTCGATGCTGGCCGGAACCGCCGCGGGCGTCCTCGCGCCCGCGGTCGGGATGGCCGATTCGGCCTACGCGGCGGGCCTGACCCGCCAGATCACCATCTACGCCGAAGCCCTGCCCGGCGGCCTGTACGGCTACGGCCTCGAGCCGGGCAAGGCCACCATCCCCGGGCCGCTGCTGGAGATCTACGAGGGCGACACCCTCGAGATCGAACTGGTCAACCGGACCGACCAGCGGCTGTCGATCCACCCGCACGGCGTCAACTACGACACCGGCTCCGACGGCGCCCCGCTCAACGCGTCGTTCAACAAGCCGTACGAGACGCGGACCTACACCTGGAAGACGCGCACCCGCTACGACACGGGCAGCGGCTTCTGGATGCCGGGCAACGCCGGCTACTGGCACTACCACGACCACGCGATGGGCACCGACCACGGCACCGGCGGGCTCGCGCGCGGGCTCTACGGCGGTCTGATCGTGCGCAAGCGCGGCGACCTGCTCCCGAGCAAGCAGTACACGGTCGTGTTCAACGAGATGATGATCAACCACAAGATGGCGCCCGACACGCCGATCCTCGAGGCGCGGCTCGGCGAGCGCGTCGAGTGGGTGTGCGTCGGGTACGGGAGCCTGCCGCACACGTTCCACCTGCACGCCCACCGCTGGGCCGACACCCGCACCGGGATGCTCAGCAGCGCCGATGACAACGCTGCCATCGTCGACAACAAGAACCTCGACCCGGGCAGTTCCTTCGGTTTCCAGGTGATCGCCGGCGAGGGCGTCGGGCCGGGGGCGTGGATGTACCACTGCCACGTCCAGACCCATTCCGACGGCGGGATGGTGGGCCTGTTCCTGGTCCGCAACGCCGACGGCAGCCTGCCCGAGGGAGCGCAGGAAGCGATCGACCGGTTCAAGCTGCATGACCATGCCGGGCACGACATGAGCCCCGATGGACGGACGCACGCATGAGGACGGGAGCTATGAGAAAACGGTGGTTCGGAAGGCGCGGGGCGCTCGTGCTCGCCATCGGCTCGGTCCTGGCGGCCGGGGCCCCGCTGATCACGATGCCGGTGGCGCAGGCCGCGACCGCCGCGGTGAACGTGCCCGTCAACGTGCTGGTCTTCCACGGCGCGGCGGCGGACCAGAAGGACCCCGTGCTGCGCGCGGCGGACGCGATCGCGCGGCTGGGCACGGACAACGGCATCACGGTGACGGCGTCCTCGGACCCCGCCGTGTTCAGCACCGCGAACCTGGCCCGGTTCCGCGGTGTCGTGTACCTGTCCGCGCAGGGTGTCACGCTCAGCCGTGACCAGGAAGGCGCGCTGCAGGCGTACATGAAGGCGGGCGGCGGGTTCCTGGGGATCTCCGACGCGGCCCGCGCGCAGGACTCGTCCCAGTGGTTCACCGGCCTGATCGGCGCACGTCCGGTCGGGGCCCGCCCGACGCCCGAAGCGGTGGCGTCGGTGACCGCGAGCGCGGAGAACCCGCCCAACGAGACCAAGGAGAAGCTGGCCGACAACAACGAGAACACCAAGTGGCTGACGTTCGCCACCACCGGCTGGGCGGCGTACAAGATGGCGACGCCGGTCGCGGTCAGCAGCTACTCCCTGGTGTCGGCCAACGACTTCCCCGGCCGCGACCCGAAGAACTGGACCCTGCAGGGTTCGGCCGACGGGAGCACCTGGGTCGACCTGGACACGCGCACCAACGAGGTGTTCCAGGAACGGTTCCAGACCCGGACCTTCACCTTCGCCAACACGACGGTGTACCCGAACTACCGGCTGAACATCACCGCGAACTCGGGTGAGCCGCTCATCCAGCTCGCCGACCTCAAGCTGTTCAAGGACACCTCGACGACCCCGCCGCCGCCCGAACCGGCGCCGCAGCAGGCGGTCGTCGACGTCCTCGACGCGCAGCACCCGGCCACCGCCGGGCTGCCGCAGAACTGGACGCGCACCGACCGGTGGCTCAACTGGGAGACCAACCCGGTCGGCACCGTCCACACGGTCGCGCAGGTCGAGGAGAAGGGCTACAACCCCGGGGTCGGCGCGAACGGCGCGTTCCACCCGATCTCGTGGTGCCGCGACTACGACGGCGGCCGCTCCTTCTACACCGGCATGGGCCGTACCGAAGGCTCATACGGCGAGGACCAGTTCCGGAACCACCTGCTCGGCGCGCTGCGCTGGACGACCGGCATGGTGCGCGGCGACTGCCAGGCCGGGATCGCGGCGAAATACAAGGTCGAGCGGCTGACCGGCAAGAACGCGGCCGGGCAGCTCGACCAGATCGGCGAGCCGCACGGGCTCACGATCGCGCCGGACGGCAAGGTGTTCTACATCGGCAAGGCGGCCTGCCCGACCGGCCCGGTCGTCAGCTGGGACGACCCGAACGTCGGCCTCGGCTGCGGCACGATCCACCAGTGGGACCCGGTCACCAAGAAGCCCAAGCTGCTCACGACGTTGCGCGTGATGGGCAACCGGGGCAGCGGCGACGAGCTGGTCAAGAACGAAGAGGGCCTGCTCGGCATCACGCTGGACCCGAAGTTCACCGAGAACGGCTGGTTCTACGCCTACTGGATGCCGCACGAGTCGATCGACCGCGACAAGCGCATCGGCAAGCGCACGATCTCCCGCTTCACCTACGACCTGGCGAAGCAGACGATCGACCAGGCCACCCGCAAGGACCTGCTGTCCTGGGACGTGCAGATCCACAGCTGCTGCCACGCCGGCGGCGGCATGGCCTTCGACAAGGACGGCAACCTCTACATCGGGTCCGGGGACAACAACTCCTCGGGCGGCTCGAACGGCTACTCCGGCAACAACTGGACGTTGGACTACAAGGGCCTTTCCTTCCAGGACGCGCGCCGCACCGCGGGCAACACGAACGACCTGGGCGGCAAGATCCTGCGCATCCACCCGGAGCCCAACGGCACCTACACGATCCCCCAGGGGAACCTGTTCCCGAACGGGCCGGCGGACAAGACCCGCCCGGAGATCTACGTGATGGGCGTCCGCAACATTTCGCGGCTGCAGATCGACCCGGTGCACAACTGGATGACCGCGGGCTGGGTCGGTCCGGACGCGTCGTCGCCGAGCCCCGAACTGGGCCCGGCGAAGTACGAGACGGCGACGATCATCACCGAAGCCGGTAACCACGGCTGGCCGTACTGCATGGGCAACCGGCAGCCCTACCGCGACCGCAGCAGCACCAACGCGGCCGAGCTGACCGGCTGGTACGACTGCGACAACCCGGTCAACACCTCGCCGCGCAACACCGGCCTGGTGAACCTGCCGCCGATCAAGGACAACATGATCTGGTACTCGCCGGACGGCGGCGGCCCGGTCTTCCCGAAGCGGCCGGGCAGCTCCATCCCGACGTACGTCGCGGCGGACGCCACCTACACCCAGCCGTACCTGCGCGGCGGCGGCCAGGCGGTCATGTCCGGGCCGACGTACCACCGCTCGCTCGTCAACACGAACAGCGGCGTCGCGTGGCCGGCGTACTGGGACAACAAGTGGTTCATCGGCGACGAGTCCAACGCGCAGAACCGCGTCGCGGTGACCGTCGACCCGGCGGGCGTGCCGACGCACCAGCCGCCGGTGTTCGCCGAGACGTTCCGGCAGATCATCCCGGGCGGCTCGGGGGACACCCGGGTGCAGAGCTGGATGGACGCCAAGTTCGGGCCGGACGGCGCGCTGTACGTCCTGGACTACGGCAACGGGTTCTTCTCGCTGGACGCCAACCAGAAGCTGCTGAAGATCAGCTACACGGGCGGCGCGGCGACCCCGGCGCCCGCGGCGACGTCGACGATGGTGCAGAACAAGGCGCTGACGGCGGCGTTCACCGGCTCGAAGTCCGGCGGCGTGTCCTACCGCTGGGAGTTCGGCGACGGCTCGGTGTCCACCCAGGCCGACCCGCGGCACACCTACCCGCGCACCGGCCTGTTCACCGCCAAGCTGACCGTGACCTACGCGAACGGCGAGGCGGTGACGACCCGGACCTCGGTGAACGTCGGCTGCGTGGTGGCCGATCCGAGCCCGGTGGTGACGTTGGGCGACAGCATCACGAAGGTGGTCAACCGCAACGCCGGCGGCGGCTGCACGGTGGACGACTTCATCGACGACGAGGGCGTGTGGACGACGCACGCGGCGTTCGTCAACCACGTCGACCAGGCCACGCAGACGCTGTCCGACCTCGGGGTGCTGAACGCCGCCGAGGTGGCCGAGCTGAACGCGGCGGCCGAGGCGTCGCCGATCGGGAAGCCGGGCACGACCGGCTACGAGGCGCTGTTCGACGGCACGGCGGCGTCGCTGCGCGCCTGGGAGCAGGCACCTTCGGGACAGTTCACGTTGCAACCCGACGGGTCGATCCGCTCGGCGGGCGGGCTGGGCATGCTGTGGTACGCCCAGCGGCAGTTCGGCGACTTCTCGGTGAAGGTCCAGTTCAAGGACATCGCACCGGAGGGGTTCCGGGCCAACAGCGGGCTGTTCGTCCGGTTCCCGGACCCGCGGACGCCGCTGGACCAGCGGCCACCGGGCAGCTGCGGGACGGTCGGCTCGGCGCGGACGTCGCAGGCGTGGGTGGCCATCTACTGCGGCCACGAGATCCAGATCTACGACGGCGACACCGGTGAGCCGCAGAAGACCGGGTCGGTCTACAACTTCGACCCGCGCCCGCTCGACCAGGCGGGCGCCCGGCCGAAGGGCACGTGGAACGAGTACGAGATCAAGGTCGTCGGGCAGCACTACACGATGATCCGCAACGGCGTGGTGATCAACGAGTTCGACAACACGCCGGGCCAGCAGTCGTCGCGCGCGGGTGACCCGCCGACCGACCTGCGGCAGTTCGTCAGCGGGTTCATCGGGCTGCAGAACCACAGCGACAACGACCTGATCGAGTTCCGCAACATCCGGGTGCGGCAGCTGTAGCGCGATGGGGGCCGGGCACGCGCCCGGCCCCCATCCCTCCCATCCCAGGAAGGTTCTCCCGCGATGTCCCCACGACTGATCGCCGTGCTGCTGACGGCTTTTCTCGCCCTGCTCGGGCTGGCCACCCCCGCGGTGGCGGCGCCGGTCCAGACGCTGACCTGGACCGGGAACAACAGCACCACCGAATACGCGTCCGCGCCCACCGGCGCGCTGCCCGGCGAGACCACCATCGTCTTCGAGAACAGCGAAGCCACCGGCAACACCACCGGGATGTCGCACACGCTGACGTTCGACACCTCGACGCCGGGCTACAACCACGACGTCACCCTCAACATCCTGGCCAACCCGTTCGACCCGCAGAACGGCCGGCACGAGGCGACGGTGACGCTCACGCCGGGCAAGTACCGGTACTTCTGCACGATCCCCGGCCACACTTCGATGGTGGGGGAGTTCGTCGTCTCCGACGGCACCGGCGACACGACGCCGCCGGTGGTGACCGCCGCGGTGGCGGGTGATCGCGACCCGTCCGGCAACTACATCGAGTCGGCGACGGTTTCGCTGACCGCGACCGACGCGGGCTCCGGCGTGGCCTCGGTCGAGTACCAGCTCGACGGCGGCACGTGGACCGCGTACTCGGCGCCGGTGGTGGTGTCCGCGGTGGGCATGCACATGCTGAACTACCGCGCGACCGACGTCGCCGGGAACACGTCCGAAGAGGGGATGGAGCACTTCACGATCGTCGAGGGGCAGGGCGACACGACGCCACCCACGGTCACTGCTTCCCTTTCCGGGGACAAGGATCCCTCGGGCAACTACCTCGACGTGGCCACGGTGACCTTGACGGCGACCGACGCCGACTCCACGGTCGCTTCGGTGGAGTACCAGCTGGACGGCGGCGCTTGGACGCGCTATTCGGCACCGGTCGCGGTGACGGGTGCCGGTGCGCACATGGTCCACTTCCGGGCGACGGACGCCGCCGGGAACACGTCACCGGAAGGCATGTCGAGCTTCACGGTGGTCAAGCGGGACACGACGGCACCGGTCATCACGGCCGCGGTGGCCGGGACGCAGGACGCGGACGGCAGCTACGTCGGCAAGGCGACGGTCACGGTGACGGCTTCGGACACCGGGTCCGGCGTCGCCACGGTCGAGTACAAAGTGGACGGTGGCGCGTGGACCGCCTACGCCGCCCCGGTCGCGGTGACGGCCGTGGGGGCGCACACGGTGGGTTACCGTGCGCGTGACGTCGCCGGCAATGCGTCAGCGGAGGGTTCGGTGGCGTTCACCGTGGTCGCCGGCGGGGACACCACCGCGCCTTCGGTTGCGCTGCAGGTGACCGGGAAGCAGGACGGGAGCTGGAACTACGTGGGTTCGGCGACCGTCACGGTGCTTTCCTCCGACGCGGAGTCCGGTGTGGACGTCGTGGAGTACAAACTGGACAGTGGCGCGTGGACGCGGTATGCGGCCCCGGTGGCCGTGCCCGCGCTGGGCGCGCACACGGTGCGTGCGCGGGCCACGGACGTCGCCGGGAACGTCTCGGCGGAGGTGTCCGGCTCGTTCACGGTGGTCGCGGCGGCGCCCCCACCGGACGCGTGCCCGAACTCCGACACCCGCGACACGGTGGTGATCGGCGGCGTCGACAGCCAGGTGGAGAACACCGACATCGGCAACGGGTGCACGATCAACGACGTCATCGACGAGAACGCGGAGTACGCCTCGCACGACGCCTTCGTGAAGCACGTCAAGGCGGTGACCCAGGAACTGGTGACCAACGAGGTGCTCTCCACGGGCGACCGCAACCGCATCGTGACGGCGGCGATCGAGTCCGACATCGGCGGCACCCCGGCGACCACCGCGAAGCCGGACGTGAAGAAGAAGGCCAAGCCGGATGTGAAGAAGCACCTGTAGGCGGTTGAGAGTAACGGCGGTGCCGCCCGCGACGACCTGCGAGTAGCAGCGGAAAGCAGGAGGTCACCGCCATGGCTGAAACACTCGCGCAGTTCGGCATCATGACCGCGCACGAGGTCCGGGCCGGCACCGAAATGGAGCAGGTGGTGGCCCGGATCCTCGAGGCCGAGGACGTCGACGAGGCCGACTTGCAGCTGAAGTACGAGACCTTGGTCGCCGTCTACAAGCTGAAGCGGCTGCTGACCTGGGCCTTGGTCGTCATCCCGCTGCTCCTGGTCGGCCTCGGGATCGTCGTCTCCTTCGCCGTGGTGCGGTAGCGCCCGACGAGCGCATCACGAGTACGTCCAGTGGCCGAGCCAGGACTCGCGCCACGCGACCGTCAGTTCGCTGACCCCGTCGACCCCGGAGCGGTCCACCTGGGCCTTCCACGCCTCCTCCACCATCGCGCACAGCTTCGACGCCGGCAGCTCGACGCCGCCGGAAGCGAACTGGCGCAGGACCGACTTCGGCACCGCCAGCTTCGCCTTCCCGCGGATCACCGACTGCTCGGTCGCGCGGCAGATGAGGTACTCCACCGTGGCCAGGTCGCCCGCCGACGCGACCTGGCTCAGGGCGCGGTACAGGCAGTCCAGCGGCGCCGCCAGGCCCTGGTGCTGGCGGGCGATCTCCCACGACACCCACACCGCCAGGCAGTCCGGCATCTGGAACGGCCGGTAGGCGAACGCGGGGCCGGCGAAGGTCTGGTAGTCGGCCGTCGGGTCGGTCGGCGTCGCCGGTGGGTCCTCCGGGTCCGGGGGCAGGCCGAGGCGCTTGAACAGCTCGCGCAGCAGCTTCTGCGGGCGGGCCGGGGTCGACGCCTCGCCGAGCAGCTTGGTCAGGATGCGGTTCAGTCGGTCCGCGGCCACGCCGTGGACCGACAGCTGGAGGTGGACGAACGCCACGTCGGACAGCGTCGTGCCGGCGCAGCCGACCACGCCCACCTGCGGGTAGCGCTGCAGGAACGAGACGATCGCATGCGTCGAGCCGACGCGGGCCGGGCCGACGAAGGTCACCGGGAGGCAGCTGCCGATGCGCTGGCGGGAGCGCAGGTCGCCCTTGTACAGCGGGGAAAACCCGCCGTCGGCGTGGTAGACCTCGAACCAGTTGCCCTGCCGGTGCCCCGGCCGCGTGTCGGCGAGCCAGAAGCTGTAGCCGTGCTTCTCGCACAGCTCGCGGAACCGGTCGGCCAGCTCGAACCGCGCCGCCGCGGACACGTCCCGCAGCGCGATCGCGAACCGGACCGCCAGCGACGCGCACGGCGACGCGACCTCCTTGCGGGTGCGCAGGTCGTGGTTGCGGGTCTTCACGACCAGCGGCAGCTGCGCCGGGCACTGCAGCGACAGCAGCGGCGCGTCGATGAACGCGGCCGCGGCGTCGGAAATCTCCCGCACCAGGTCGCGGACGGCGAGGCCGTGCCACTCGCAGACTTCGCGGGCCGCCGGGTCGATCGAGATCAGGCCCTCGAAGGTCTGCTCGGACTCGTAGATGAACGTCGGGTTCGGCGACGTCGTCTGGTGGAAGACCCAGCCGCCGTCGTTCTGCTCCGGGCGTTCCGCCGGCTGCCTGCCGTCGACGTGCTCGACGATCTCCGTGCCGTCCAGCGGCTTGCGGGTGCGGGTGCCGATCACGACGCCCGCGCCGTTCGTGGCCGAGCACAGCGTTTCCAGGAAGATCGCGTCGTCGGCGTTCGCGGTCACCAGGTCGCGCAGGTAGCCGTGGCGGGCCATCGCGTGGTGCACCTCGAAGTCCACTTTGGTCAGCGGCTGCCGCGCGATTTCGAAACCCGCGCGCGCCAGATCGGCGACGTTGCGCACGGAGACCCGTTGGCCGCGCATCTTCACCATCCCCCCGAAGAGTCGAACCGGACGTCGGCTTCCAGTGGCCGGCGGCGGTCCCACGCGCCGGCGCCCGCCCACCGCGGCGCCCCGATGCGCGACAGCGGGATCGCCGATTCGCGCCACGACGCCTGCCCGAACAGCACGAGCGCGGCGAGCACCGGCAGCCCGACCGCGACCGTCAGCGCCACCTGCACGACTTCGCCGCGGCTCTGCGTCGCGACGGTCGCGGCGAACGCGGCGATGGCCGCGATGCTCAGCTGGACGAGCGCCTGCGGCAGCGTCCCGAGGTAGCCGAGCACGGTCCGGCGCGGCGGCAGCGACAGGCGGCTGTAGAGGAAACCCGGCAACAGCAGCAACAGGGTGATCACGGACTGGCCGTCACCGACGTGCCCGAGCGCCTTGGTCGCCTCCCGGCCGTACGGCCACGGGCTGCCGACGAGCAGCCACCCGAGCACGAACGACACCGTCGCGACGGCGAGCGCGTAGAACGTCACGTTGAGCGGGCCGGACTTCGTCGAGTCGCGGAGCACGAGCGTCGCGCGCACGCGGACGTGGTCGCCACGGGTGTCGCGGCCGCCGGAGCGGCGCCAGTACGCGCGCGCCTCGTTGTCGGCGATGCCGTTGACCAGCACGAGGTCCTGGCCGAACTCGCGATCGGTCAGCTCGCGCGCGGCCTCGCGCAGGTTCGCGGCGGTGAACTCCGGGTGCCGCCGCAGCGAGTTGTCCAGCTCGTTGGTCCCCGTCCGGACCGCCTCGCCGGTGGTGGCCGCGGCGGCGAGCCGGTGGCACGCGGGGAGGCTGCGCGGGGAGAGCTCGACGCCGGACTGGCCGGCCTCCCACTTGCGGCGGCGCAGCAGGTCCGCGAGCCGCCGCAGCACGGTCTGCGCCTGCAGCTCGAGGATCTTGTGCCGGGCCCCGTCGGCTTCCTGCAGCGGGGCGGCGTCCTGCCGTTCGGCGAGCGACCCGAGGTCTTCGGCGAGGCCTTCGACCTGGTGCTGATCGGCGTCGGTGGACAGGTACATCCGCGAGATCTCGGCTTCCGGCGCGGTCCTGGCCACCAGGTGGTAGGACTTCAGCGTCGCCGGGATCATGGTCTGGTAGCTCACGACGTACCCGCGCCGGCTCGCGGCCAGCCGGCGCCACTGCTCCTTGACGAGGGGCTGCCGCGCGTCGACGTGCAGCGGGGTTTCGTAGCTGAGCCGGTGTTCCTCCACGGAGTCGTCGAGGGCCACCACGAGCATGTAGTCCCGGACGGCGACGTTCAGCAGGTACGCGTACTCGACCAGCAGCTCCGCACAGCCGTCGAGGATGCCCAGCGCCAGCTCCCGGCACTGCCGCCCGTACCCGGGCACGGTGCCGCCGGACGGCGCCAGCGCGAACTCCTGCTCCGGGTGGTTCCGCTCGGTGAGCAGCGTGAGCAGCGCCTGCTGGATCAGCCAGCGCGGTTCGTGCACCTGGAAGAGGAAGGTGTTCAGCTCGTGCTTGGCGGTCTGCGCGTTCTCGTCGCTGCCGAGGATGCCGCGCAGCAACCGGTAGAGCCCGGCGGCGACCAGCCGCGACGCCTCGTGCTGCGTGAGCCGCGGCAGCTTCTGGCCCGAGCTGTCGAAGACGTCGACGGGCGAGACGTCCCGCCGCGGCAGCCGCGCCAGCGGCACCCAGAGCGACCGCTGCCGCGCCGGCCGCTCGGCGGCGCGCCCACCGTGTTCCTGGCCGATGAGGTCCTGCAGCTGCGCGGTGGCCTGGCGTTGTCCTTCGTCGAGGAGCTTGAGGCTGACGTCGACTTCGGTGCTGCGCCGCGCGGTCCCGTGCTCGACGACGGTCAGCCGCTCGGTCAGCCGCCGCACGTGGTTGAGCCGCAGGGAGGTGTCGAGCAGCGCGAGCCCGACGGCGGCCCCCTGCCGCGACAGCCGGGGCGGGGCGCCGGGGATGGGGATCGTTTCGATGGCGTGCCGGAGACTGTCGATGCCGTCCACACCACTGAGAGTAAGAGGCGTGCCGCCGTGATACGAGGAAACGGCGAATCTTGGGCCGATCGGGGCGGCGGCGGGGTCGGTGGCTCGGCGCGCGACGACGTGAATGACTCATTCATGTCACCAGACGACATGAATGACCCTTTCATGACATCCCCGCGACGCCGGGCAGACCACGCGGCCAGCCCGCGGCCGGTCACCCGCTCGCCGGCGCGACTTTGCCGGGGCCCTGGCACCAGACGACGTGAATGAGTCATTCACGTCGTTTCGTGGGCGCGCAGCCCGAGTTGGCCGCTCGCTTCTCCACCTCGTCCGCCGCCGGGTGCAGGCCGCGGGCCCGGTACAGGTCGATCGCCTGCTGCCACGCCTCGCGCGCCGGGACCGTGTGGCCCAGGGCGTGGTGCGCGTCGCCCATCGAGGCGAGCGTGCCCGCCTGGCGGTACGTGTTGTCCAGGTGGCGCCACAGCGACAGCGCCTGGTGGGACTGGCCGAGCGCCTCCGCGGGCCGGCCGGTCTCCGCCGCGATCGTGGCGAGGCTGTCGAGTGCGTCGGCTTCGCCGTAGACGTCGGCGCGTTCGCGGCACAGCGCCAGTCCGGATTCGGCGTGGCCGCGAGCCTCGTCGTGCCGGCCCAATCGGCTCAGGCACGCGCCGATCAGGCTGAACGCGCGGGCCTCCCACTTCCGGTCCGCCAGACCCCGGTACAGCTCGAGCGCGCTGGTCGCGTGGCCGAGCGCGCGCTCGTCGTCTTTCTCGTGCGTCCAGTGCAGCGCCAGGACGAAGTGGACGCCCGCCTGCCCGAGCGTGTCGCGGATTTCCTTGGCCAGCGTCAAGGACCGGTTCAGGTGGTGCAACGCCTCCGCGGCCTGGCCGAACGGGCCGTACACCAGGCCGAGACGGCGGTGGGCGCGCGCCTGGACCGCGAGGTCCTCCAGGCGTTCCGCCGCGGCCAGGCCCGCCAGCCACGACGTGATGTTGGCCTGCAGGTGACCGCGGCGGTAATGGAAATTGTCGAGCGTCCACGCCAGCTGCCAGACGCGCGTGTCCCAGCCGGCGTCTTCGGCCGCCTGCCGGGCCGCCAGGACGCACTGGTGGTTGACGTCGAACCAGGTCATCGCGGCCGCGTCGTCGGGGAGCGGGGCCGGGACGCAGCCCTCCGGTGGCTCGCCGACGTCGATCGGGGGGTGCTGCTGGTCGAGCAGGCGGCTGCCGCGGTGGCCGGTGTGCAGGTAGAAGCCGACCAGGCGGCAGACCGCGGCCCGCCGGTCCGGTTCGGGCTCGTCGGCGTGCGCGGTGGTCCGGGCGTGCTGGCGGACCAGGTCGTGGAAGCGGAACCGGCCGGTCACCGGCTGCTGGAGGAGGTGGTCGTCGACGAGGCTTTCCAGCAGCCGCTCGGCTTCGAAGCGGGAGACGGCGGCGAGGGCCGCGGCGGCGGGGACGTCGATGTCCGGGCCCGGGTTCAGGCCCAGCAGCCGGAACATGCGCTGCTGCGCCGCGTCCAGGTGGCCGTAGGACAAGGCGAACGCGGCTGCGACGCTGCGGTCGCCCGCGGCCAGCTCGGCCAGCGCCCGGCCCGCCTGGCGCAGCC
>NZ_JAAGNB010001821.1:0-15236 GCF_010550475.1 Amycolatopsis sp. SID8362 | reverse complement strand
GTGGGTGGCGCAGCTGCGCCTGCTGCGGCGGCACCCGTCACTGCTCGCCCGGCAGGCGGGGGACCAGATCACCCTGGAGCGGGACCTGGCGGCCGTGCTGGTGGCGCGCGGGCCCGGCCTGGACGAGGGGACGGCCCGCCTGATGGCGGCGACGTTCCTCGCCGCGCTGCGCACCGGGGCCGTGCTGTGGCTGGAAAGCGCGGACGATCGCCCGTTGGCCGAGCTGGTGGACGACCTGCTGGGCCGCGTCCACTTCGGCTAGAACGTGCCCGGCCCCCGGGTGACCGGAGGCCGGGCGGGGCTCAGGGCAGCGGCAGGGGCGGGTAGATCCGCAGCCGCTGGACCGGCATGTCGTAGGTGCCCGGCCCGGCGATCGGGGGCACGAGCACGGCGTCGCCCCGGAGGGTGACCTCGACGGCGGTGCCGGGATCGGCTTCGAGGGTGGCGACCGCCTTGTCGTCCCACGGCTGCCCCGGCGCGGTGGACGGCAGCTGGTACCCGGTCACCTTGCGCAGCTCCGAGGCCGGTGGGTCGGCGTAGCCGTCGTTGCGCAGGACGTACCCGCCGGAGCGGGCGGCGACCGACCCCGGTCGCAGCGGCATGCCGCCCGCGGTGAGCACGTGCAGGGCCGGCCCGCCGCGCTTCCACGGGTCGCCGATGTCGGCCTGGCGGTCGGCGAGGGTCTGCTTGAGGACGTTCAAGCGGTGGTCGAGGCAGATTTCGAGGCCGAACGTCGCGTTCGCGTCGATTTCGAACAACCGCTCCCGGACGAACGCCGCTTCCGAGTACGCCTTTTTCACCAGCGGGTCGCTGGAGCTCCCGACGGCGGCCTGGGCCGGCACTCCGTCCATGGCGGAAGCGAGCTTCTTTTCGACGCGCCCGGCCTCGCCGCCGCCGGTAC
The DNA here is from genome assembly GCF_010550475.1 of Amycolatopsis sp. SID8362. Classification (NCBI taxonomy): domain Bacteria; kingdom Bacillati; phylum Actinomycetota; class Actinomycetes; order Pseudonocardiales; family Pseudonocardiaceae; genus Amycolatopsis; species Amycolatopsis sp. SID8362. The sequence goes on along the minus strand of NZ_JAAGNB010001821.1, from coordinate 14,335 downwards.
CGCCGCGCAGGTACAACACGCTGTTGTAGTAGATCGGCGCGTTCTCGCCCATCATCTCCGAATGCCACAGCACCGAGCCCGGCACGATCAGCCAGTGCTTGAGCCGCGCGGTCCGGAACATCCTCTCCAGCGCGTCCCAGATCTGCGGGAATTGCTCCGCCGGGTAGGTGTGGCTCGTCGCGGGATCGGCAGGCCGGAGGTAGAACTCGGGCGCCACGAACACTTTCAGCGTGTCAGCGTCGTCGTTGCCCAGGTTCGCGAGCGCGATGTTGACCACCGCGGCCAGCCGCCGCAGCCGGATGAACCAGTCGGTGCTTTCGGCCGTCTTCGGCACGGTGATGTCGGCGACCGGGTCGGACAGTTTGCCGGGCGGCAATCCGGCCAGCGGCTTCACCGCCTGGCCGAGGCGGTGGGTGGCGGTCGGCACTTCGTAGGCGATGTAGCGGAAACGGGTGTACGGCACGGTTCGACCTTCCCCTCAGTGGTGGAACGGCGGCCGACGTTACCCCCTTTCCCGTGCCCCGGCTTTCGGCCGAACGGGTAAGCGCAATTCCCGGTGGTGCCACCGGCGGAATTGCGCTGGACCGGAAGGTCGAGCAGATCTTTTCGCCGTTCGCGGTTTTCCGGTTCCCGGGTTTGCGGTGATCTTTCGCCGGGGCGGGGCGCGGAAAATGATTCGTGCGCCGGGGCGCGGCCGGGCTACCTTGCCGCCGTGGCCGACATCAACGGGAACTGTGACACGAAGTTCGACAAGGTCGGCGAGGCGCTGGCGGCCTCGCTGGACGACGGCGACGTCGGCGCTTCGGTCGCCGTCGTCGTGGACGGGGAAGTGGTGGTCGACCTCTGGGGTGGGTACATCGACGCGGCGCGGACCACGGCGTGGGGCCGCGACACCATCACCAACGTCTGGTCCACCACCAAGACGATGACGGCGCTGTGCGCGCTGGTCCTGGCCGACCGCGGCGAGCTGGACCTGGACGCGCCGGTCTCGGCGTACTGGCCGGAATTCGCCGCCGCGGGCAAGGAAACCGTGCTGGTGCGACACCTGCTCGGGCACACCGCCGGCCTGCCGGACTTCGAGGGGCCGATCGCCGTCGAAGATCTCTACGACTGGCCGGCCGTGACCGCGCGGCTGGCCGCGCAGGCGCCGCGGTGGGCGCCGGGCAGCGCGGGCGGGTACCACTCCGTCACGTTCGGGTTCCTGATCGGCGAAGTCGTCCGCCGCGTCACCGGGCGCAGCCTCGGCACCTTCTTCGCCGAGGAGGTCGCCGGTCCGGTGGGCGCCGACTTCCACATCGGACTGGGTGCCGAGCACGACCACCGGGTCGCGCCGCTGCTCGCCGATCCGTCGGGCGACAAGCCGCCGGGTTTCCTGATCGGGGTGTCGGATTCCCACCCGGTCGCCTGGCGGCGCGCGGAACTGCCCGCCGTCAACGGTTACGGCAACGCGCGGTCGGTGGCCGCCCTGCAGTCGGCGCTGGCGTGCGGGGGCGTGGCCGGCGGCGTCCGGCTGCTGTCGGCGGCCGGTGCCGAGCGCGTTTTCGAGGAGCAGTTCCACGGCGTGGACCGCGTGCTCGGCACCCCGATGCGCTACGGACTGGGCTACCGCCTGGAAGGCCGCACGTGCTCCTGGGGCGGCTGGGGCGGTTCGGTGGTGCTCGCCGACGCCGACCTCCGCATGACGGTGGCGTACGTGATGAACCAGGTCCTCTGGGAGGACGGGTACGCCCGCGGGCTCGGTCTCGTGATGGCCGCCTACGACGCGATGACGGCTTAGCGGCCGAGCCGTACCGCGTTTTTGTGATATCCTCGTGGTGTCCGGACACTCGGTTCCCGAATTCCCGCCCCGACGATTCTTCCGCTCGGCGATGTGAAGGGGAATGTCCATGAGAGACATCGTTCTGGCCCAGACAGCCAACATCAACCCCGGCCTGGCGGCCATCGGGTACGGACTCGGCGCGATCGGTCCGGGAATCGGCGTGGGCCTGATTTTCGCGGCCGTCATCAATGGTACCGCGCGGCAGCCGGAAGCGCGCGGGAAACTGCAGACGATGGGTTATTCGACGTTCGTGCTCTCCGAAGTGCTCGCGTTGATCGGCGTCGTCATCTATTTCATCACGTATTCGAAGTGAGCCCGCGGGCGGCGTGCTCGGCCAGCCCGGTCGCCATGTCCTGCATGAAGCGCCGCAGGTAGCGGCGGAGGAACCAGCGCATGCCCCAGCGTGCGGAATACGTGCCGTGCCACCGGATCCGGGTCCCGCCGCCGGGGAGTTCGAGCAGCTCCACGGCGGCGCGGTAGTCGCTCAGCTGCGGGTTTTCCGCGCCCTCGTAGGCGAAGCGGCGTTCGGGTTCCAGCGCGGTGACGCGCTCCTTGGTCACGACCTTCCCGGTGCGGAACGCGCGGACGCCGTCCGGCTGCTCGCTTTCCAGCGCGTCGATCCGCGACCAGGCCGGCCAGGTCCGGGCGTCGAGCAGCAGGGCCCACACGGCCGCGGGTGGCGCGGTGGATTCGGCCGTGACGTCGTAGGACTGCGTTGCGGTCATGCGGCAACGCTAGGGCGGCGAGCGGTGCGCGTTCCAGCTCCGGGATTGCGGTGCACCGCTCAGGAATTGCGGTAGGCCGACGGGCGGGCGCCGGTGTGCCGCAGGAAGGCGGCCGACAGCGGCCCGGGGCCGGCGAACCCGCACCGGGCCGCGATCCGCTCGAGCGAGAGGTCCATGCCGCGCAGCAGCCGCTTCGCCTCCTCGACCCGCAGCCGGGTGAGGTACCGGTGCGGCGTCTCGCCGGTCGCCGCCTTGAACACCCGGACGAAGTGGTAGACGGACAGGTGCACTTCGGCGGCCAGGTCGGCGAGGGTGACCGGATCGGCCAGCCGCTCGCGCATGACCGCGACGGCGGCGCGCACCCGCGCGTCTTCCCGGGCCGGCGCCGGCCCGGCGCGTCGGCGACCGTGCCGGGTGAACAGGTGCGTGGTCAGGAAGGCGGCCGCGGACTCGGCGTAGAGCTCACCGGCTTCGCCCGGGAACCCGATCGTGCGAACGACTTCCTCGAGCAGGGCGTCCCCGGCGGCCAGGGACGCGGCCACGGCGTCGAAGTCGACGGCACCGCCGCCCAGCTGCGCCGCGACCGAGTCGACGGTGTCGCGCGGGATGTGGATCTGAACGCTGCGCATCGAGGCGTCCCCGCGGTACCGGCGCGCGGCGGGCCGGTGCGGGATCCCCAGCTGAAGCCGCCCGGGCACCCAGGGCGCGCCGGCCGCCACCTCGGCGCGTCCGGACACCGGGAGCACGAGGTGCAGGTCGGCGGTCCCGGGCAGGTGCAGGTCTTCGGCGACGGGCACGTGCTCGAAGCGCTGGACGAGCAGCGACCGCCAGCCGGCGTGCTCCCAGCTGCAGTAGGTTCGCCGGACGTAACGCTCCCACGGCACACCGGCGTAGGGCTGGAGATCGAACCGGGCGGAGTCGAACACCACGACCCGAGGCTACCGGCGGACGCGGGTGCTCCGGTGGCCGATCAGTGGTCTCCGTCCGGATCCGGCGAGGTTCCTGCGAACTCCTTGACGACGGGCACGTCGCCGATCGCCGTGCGCAGCCGCTCCTGGGTGTCTTCCATCCAGCGGAGCACATCGGACCAATGGTCCTCGTCGTCGATGGTGGGACCGAGCAACCTCGTCTCGATCCGGCAGCCCTTCCTGCTGGGCAGGTCGGCGAAGATGAGGTCCTCGCCGAACCTCTTCGTGATTTCGTCGCGCCGGTCGGCGAGCAGCCGCCATCGGCTCAGGTTCGTCGCGGGGTCAGGGTCACCGAAGTACAGCTCCGACCGGCAGCCGAATCTGGTGAACGACACCACCCAGTTCACTCCGGAAGTTCCGGCCGGCATCTGGAACCAGTTCTGCGTCGTCGCGGTGGCTTTGGTCCAGCCGCGCTGCTGGGCGACCGGGACGAACCGTGCCCAGAACCGGCGGTAGAGCGCCTCTTTGGGAGACCCCTTGGTGGTCTTGGGAACAGCGCCGTCGACCTCGTCGTCCGGCGGCTGCGGCACGGCGGCGGGTGGCCCGACGACACGGATGATCGCCGTGGCCAGCCGATCGACGGTGGTGATCGCCTCGTTGGTCTCCCCGGCGGTGATGGATTGCTTCGCGTCGGTCTTTTCGGGATCCCGGTCGGCTTCGTGGGCGATCTTGTTGCGCCGTTCGACGATCCGTTTGAGCGTCTCTTGAACTTCGGTCGAAGAGTGGGTGTGATCGAACTGCTCGGTGAGCCACTTGGCGACCGCGGGCCAGAGGGCGACGTCGCTGACGTGGCCCAGCGCGTCTTTGATCTTCTCGGGAGCTTGGAAGGACTGCCAGCCGAATTGATCTCGGAGGTACCCCGCGAAAGCCGTGGCGAGGTCTTCCTCGTTGCGCTGAAGGCCTTCGAACAGCGAGAAGGGGATCCGCAGTTTCAGGAACTTCTGCGGGCGTGGCGCGGAGACGTCGAGAGCGAAGCCCAGTGCCCGGTCGTACAGCTCACGGTGGATCCAGTGATCCAGCGCCGAGACGGCCTGGACCCACGCCGCGCGGTATCAGGTCCGCTACGTCGAACGCGCCGACTTGGAGCCGCTCGAGGTGCTGGCCGCCTTTGACGAGGTCTTTCGCGTAGTCGAGGTTGCTCCGGAACTCGACGAAGCCGCCTGTCGCCCAGCCCTGACCGTCCGGAACCTCGGAAGAGTCCATCCGTGCAGTATGGCCGAATGCGGCCCCGGGCGAGTTCAGCGGCGGACGCGGGTCGATTCGCGGACGACCAGCTCCGGGGTGAAGACCACCGCCTGGCGTTCGACCGTCGTGTCCGCCGTCTCCGCCAGCAGGAGTTCCGCCGCCGTGCGGCCGAGGCGGCGGGCCGGCTGGCGGACCGACGTCAGGGGGACCGCGGCGGCGCCGGCGAACTCGATGTCGTCGTAGCCGACGATCGCCATCTCCTCGGGGACGCGGACGCCCGCGCCCACCATGGCCTGCAGCACGCCGAGGGCGAGGAGGTCGTTCGCGCAGAAGACGGCCGTGGGGCGGGGGCTCGTGCCGAGCAGCCGCGCGCCCGCGTCGCGGCCCGAGGTGACGTCGAGGCCGATCGCCTCCAGCACGGTCAGCTCCGCCGCCGAGCCGGCGAGGGCCGTGCGGACGCCCTGTTCGCGGTCGCGGCACTGGGTAAGGATGGCCGGGCCGTTGACGAACGCGATCCGCTGGTGCCCGGTCTCCAGCAGGTGCCGGGCCGCGAGCGCGCCGCCCGCGATGTCGTCCACCGCCACCGAACTCGCCTCGGACGCCGGTGCCTTGCGGTCGACGAAGACGTACGGCGTGCCGCTGCGCCGGAACGCGCGCAGGGCTTCGCCCGACGTGGCGACCGGGCTCAGCAGCACGCCGCGGACCCGCTGTTCGGCGAACATCGCGAGGTACGACGCCTCGAGGTCGGAGCGCTGGCCGCTGTTGCAGGTGATGATGTTGAGGCCCTCGGCGTGCGCGGCCTGCTCGGCCCCGCGGGCGACGTCGACGAAGAACGGGTTCCCGAGGTCGAGCACGAGCAGCCCCATGATGCGGCTGCGCCCGGCCCGCAGCTGCCGCGCCGACTCGTCCCGGACGTAGCCGAGCTCTTCGATCACCGACAGCACCCGGTTGCGCGTGGCCGTGGCCACCACTTCCGGCCGGTTGACCACATTGGACACCGTGCCGATCGAGACGCCCGCGCGCTTGGCGACGTCCTTGATGCCGACCACCGCACCCCCTCGCTGAGAAGGCGTGAGCCTACCACGATCTGAAACGTTTCAGACGCTGATTCCCGCCGATAGTCGGATGATCGCGCGGCTAGGCTCCGAGCCGGGTGTCCCTGCCGCTGGGAGGAGTCCGGGTGCGGATCTTCACGATCGTCGTGTCACTGGTGCTGACGTGGGTGCTCTCCGGGGCCGTCGCCTCGGCTTCGCCCGTCGTGGAAGGGGACACCGACGACCCGGTGACCGCCGCGCCCGCCGTGACGCGGCCCGATACCGCGCACTGCAGCGTCACCCTCGCCGACGCCTTCCGCTCCAACGCCGCCGACGGCACGCCGCGGTTCTACGAGGGCACGCTCGCGCCGCCCAAGGCCTGTCCGGGGCCGTGGGCGAAGGTCGTCATGGACCAGACCGTCACCGTGAGCGGGCGGCAGTACGACCGGATCGGCGATCTGCGGATCGGCGGGACCGAGGTCTGGTGGGGGACGACCGAGGAGCCCAGTGGTGAGGGCCGGCGCGCGATCACCTACCACTTCGACAAGGACCTCACGCCCTACGCCGCATTGTTGCGCACGCCGCAGCCCTTCCACGGCGGCATCGAGAACTACAACTCGCCGGTCTACACCGGTGTCTACGCCCAGACCGTGACGCTCACCTACTACCAGGCCGACCGCAAGCACCCCGCGCCCGAGACCGCCGACCACGTCGCCGGGTTCGGGCACGCCGACGCGACCCCCGCGGCGCCGACCGTGCACTTCACCGCGAAAGACCTGCCGCGCAACATCACCCGCGCCTATCTCGAGGTCACCCTCGAAGGCCACGCCTGCGACGAGCAGTGGTTCGACGACGTCCCCGACGAGGTCTCGGCGAAGTACCCGGCCGCCGGGTTGTGCGGCAAGGGGCCGTACCGCGAAGCGAACTTCGCGATCGACGGGACGCCCGCCGGCAGCGCGTTCACCTTCCCGCACATCTACTCCGGCGGGATCGTGCCGCAGCTGTGGCGGCCGATCGTGGCGATCGACACCTTCAGCCTGCACGCCGAAACCTACGACGTGACGCCGTTCGTCGGCCGGCTCGTGGACGGCGGGACGCATGACTTCTCCTTCTCCTTCCCGGACATCGGCGGCGAGTTCACCGTCGTCCCGACGCTACTGCTCCACACCGACAAAAACGCGGCGCGCACGTCCGGTGCCCTCACCCGGCACGACGTCGCCGCGGCGCCGGACCGCCGGACCGCGGTGAAGGACATCGACGGCGGCGTGAACGTCACCGTCACCGCGAAGCGCGACGACGTGACCGCCGGCTACGTCGACACCTCCGCCGGCCGCGTCTACACGCGCGTCGAACGCACCCGCGACTACCGCAACAGCGACGACGTCACCGGCGGCGGCTTCACCCAGCACGTCGTGCAGGCCGACGCGGGGCAGCAGACGTCGGTGTCCACAGTGGACGGCCGGACGCGGTCCGCCGCCCGGCACACGTGGTCCTACCCGCTGACCACCGACGCCACCGCGAACATCACCGACGACCAGAACCTGCGGATCTCCGGCGCGGCCGAGATGACCAAGGTGCTCGGCGACCTCACCGGCGACGGCCGGAGCTGGCGGCCGGTGGCGGCGTCGCGGGAGTGGCTGAGCTCGTCGGGCGTGCTGGCCCGCACGAACGGCGTCAACACCGAGGCCGACGGGCGCTCGCAGACGTCGTTCGCCGGCGCGGACGACGCCGGCCGCCCGTACTTCCACTACGCCGCGAGCGAGCACGGGCTGATCACCGCGAACCGGGAGGTCCGGGGGTGAGTCCCGTCTCGCCGTCGGTCACCCGATCGGGCTAGTGCGGTACTGTCGGGTGCATGGGGAGTCTCCGCTCACGGGTACTGGGCTGGGTCGGCCGCCGGTACCTCGCCCGGCAGTCGAAAAAGGGTTTCGACCTCGAAAAGATGTCGTCGCTCCTGCCCGATTCGGCGCTGCTGCCGCTCAAGCGCGACGGGCTCGACCCGGTCGCCGAGCTGGCCGCGCGCCGGTCCGAGGCGCCGATCGGCAAGCTCGACCTGCCGTTCGGGATGAACGCCTGGCTGGTCACGGGTTACGACGAGGCGAAGGCCGTCCTCGGCAAGGCCACCGGGTTCTCCAGCGACTTCGGCAACCTCGTCGGCAACGCCGGGGTGACCGCGGACCAGAACCCGGGCGGCCTCGGTTTCGCGGACCCGCCGGTGCACACGCGGCTGCGGAAGCTGCTGACGCCCGAGTTCACTATGCGCCGGCTCGGCAGGCTGGCGCCGCGGATCGACGAGATCGTCGCCGAGCAGCTCGACGCGATGGCCAAGACCGAGGGCCCGGTCGACCTGTGGCAGGCGTTCGCGCTGCCGATCCCGTCGCTGACCATCTGCGAGCTGCTCGGGGTGTCCTATGAGGACCGCGCCGAGTTCCAGCGGCTGAGCACCGCCCGCTTCGACCTCTTCGGCGGCGCCGGCGCGTCGCTCGGCGCGATGTCGGAGTCGCTGACCTACCTGCTCGACATCGTCAAGAAGCAGCGCGAGGAGCCCGGCGACGGCCTGCTCGGCATGCTGATCAAGGAACACGGCGACGAGATCGACGACCGCGAGCTGGCGGGCCTCGCCGACGGCGTCCTCACCGGCGGTCTCGAAACGACCGCGAGCATGCTGGCGCTCGGCGCGCTGGTGCTGCTGCGCGACGAGAAGGCCCTCGAAGCCGTCCGCGGTGACGACGAGTCCGTGCACCGCTTCGTCGAGGAGCTGCTGCGCTACCTGACCGTGGTGCAGATGGCGTTCCCGCGCTTCGCCAAGCAGGACATGGACATCGCCGGCGTCCACATCTCCGAGGGCGACATCGTGCTGGTGTCGCTGTCGGCCGCCGACCGCGACCCCAAGCTGGGCGCGGGCATGGAGGAGTTCGACGCCACCCGCGAGCCGACGTCCCACCTGGCGTTCAGCTACGGCATCCACCGCTGCATCGGCGCGGAGCTGGCCCGCATGGAGCTGCGCACGGCGTACCCGGCGCTGATCAAGCGGTTCCCGAACCTGCGGCTCGCCGTGCCGGAGCAGGACCTTTCGTTCCGCCAGGTGTCCATTGTGTACGGACTGGACGAGCTGCCGGTGCTGGTCGACTGACTCAGTGCGGGATGGCCCGCCGCGGCCGTCGCCCGACGCGGTCGCGGTGCGCTTCGATGACCATGGCGACCTCGACGGCGGTGTCCGTGGTGGCGAGCTCCGCGAGGTAGCCGACCCCGGCGGCCAGGATCGCCAGGTCCGCCGAGAAGTAGACGCCCATCAGCGGGTTCACGAACAGCTCGCTGCCCGCGGTGCGGGTGGTGGAGTGCACGTCCCCGAACTCGCCCCGCAGCGCGGCGGCGATCTGCCCTTGCACGATGCTCGGCCGGTCCGGGGTCGCGCGGTTCGCGTCCGCGACGGCGTCCAGGTAGGCCGCGGCTTCGGGGGAGGCCGACGGGATCGACAGCGCACCCAGGTACCCGCCGGCCCGGTCGAGGGCGGCGAGGTTCTCCAGCACGTGGGCGTGGCAGACGCCGTGGAAGGCGTCGATGCCGAAGCCGAGGCTGACGACGACGCGGTCGGGGCCTTCGAGTGCGGCCACCGCGGCGAGGCTCGCCATGTCCTCTTCGGGTGTGCCGAGGCCGGACTCGTCGCCGCGCAGCAGGATGTCCGTGCCGCCGTCGACGAGCACCACCGCGTCCACGCCGAGCCGGCCGGCCAGGTCCTCGTACGCCGCCCGCAGCGGCCGGGCGCCGACGCGCGGGAAGGCGTGGACGACCGCCGGCCACCCCTGGGTGCCGAGCCAGCGGGCGAGCGTCCGCTCGGGGAAGTACGCGTCGTCGCCCGCGCTGCCGGGCCGCACCCGCGCGACGCCCGGGGCCGCCCAGTCGTCGAGGTCGAGGCGGTTCAGGTCGCTGAACGCCAGGTTCGCGAAGTGCACTTCCTTGCCCTGGGCGCGCAGCGCGACCGCCAGCGGGATACCGGCGTAGACGTCGAATCCGCCGCCGGCGCCCGCGACGAGCACGCTGCGCGCGGAGCCGAGACGGCTGAACAGGGGTGGTTCGGCGAGGGTGTGCACCACGCCATGCTACGGGGCGGCCGCGTTGTCCACTGTGGACTCAGCGCACCCCGCGCGGCCGGAACTGGATGCTGATCCGCGGCCCGACCGCGCGGCTCGTCTTCGGGATCGCGTGTTCCCACGTGCGCTGGCACGAGCCGCCCATGACGATCAGGTCGCCGTGGCCGAGGGCGTAGCGGTGGGACTCGCCGCCGCCGCGGGGGCGCAGGGCCAGCTGGCGGGCCGCGCCGACCGAGACGATCGCGACCATCGTGTCTTCCGTGCTGCCGCGGCCGATCGTGTCGCCGTGCCAGGCGACGCTGTCACGGCCGTCGCGGTAGTAGCACAGGCCCGCCGTGCGGAACGGCTCGCCGAGTTCGCCCGCGTAGTGCTCGCTCAGCGCGGCGCGCGCCTCGGCCAGCACGGGGTGGGGGAGCGGCGCCGCTTCGCGGTAGAAGCACAGCAGGCGGGGGACGTCGACGAGCCGGTCGTACATCCGGCGCCGCTCGGCCTGCCACGGGACGCGGGTGACGAGGTCGGTGAACACCTCGCCGGCGCCGTCGAGCCAGCCGGGCTGGACGTCGATCCACGCGCCCGAGCCGAGTTCGGTCCGGCGTGGTGCCAGCGCGTGCAGCGTGACGGGACCGGATTCGCCGAACAGCGATGCCTGCAGTGCCGGGGTCGTCATGGGTCCGACCGTACACGATGTTCGAACAGATGTTCTACGTGAAAACCCGGCCGGACCCGCGACCGGTCAGCGCGCGAACTCGTAGACCAGCTTCTGGATCCCGTTGCCGTAGGACGCGCTGTCGATCAGCTTCAGGTTCTGCTTGTCCTTGTCGGTCTCGCTGAACAGCCGCTTGCCGGCGCCGAGCAGCACCGGGAACACCAGCAGGTGGTAGCGGTCGATCAGGCCGGCGTCGGCCAGCGACCGGTTCAGGGTGGCGCTGCCGTGGACGGTGATCGGGCCGCCTTCGGTCTCCTTGAGCGCGGCGACGTCGTCCAGGGACCGCAGGATCGTGGTCTCGCCCCAGTTGTCCACCAGGTCCGCCTCGGTGAGCGTCGTCGACACGACGTACTTCGGCATCGCGTTGTAGCCGGCGAACTCGACGGTCATCCCCGGCCAGACCGGCGCGAAGGCCTCGTAGCTGACGCGGCCGAGCAGGAGCGCGGTGGACTCCTCCTGCTCGGTGCCCTTGATCTCGTACGCGGCGGGCTCGAACTCCACGTCCTTGAAGGTCCAGCCCGCGTTGCGGTAGCCGGTCTCGCCGCCGGGGGCTTCGACGACGCCGTCGAGCGAGACGAACGAGGTGGAGATCAGGGTGCGCATGGGTGCTCCTCGGAGAATCGGTGGTGCCTTCACGAGTCTGTCGAACGGGGTCGGCCGGATTCGACACGACCCCGGAAACTCTTGTCCGTGACGGCATGAGCTCGTACAGTCACAGCACCGCCGCCTCGAATGACCCAGGAGGTCGACGGTGCGCAGAATTCACGGTGCGGGTGTGGTCGTGGCGGTCGCGGCAGGACTCGCGATCCTCGCCCCCGCGGCGAACGCCCAGGTCGGGACGGGTCCGTGGACCCCGGAATCGCCGGGCTACTCCGAGCAGGAGCGCGGGTGCGGCCAGCTCTCCGGCCTCACCTTCCAGCTCACCTGCTCCACCGCCAGTGGTGACCAGCGCGCGGAACGCCGCTACACCACCTACACCGGCGGTACCCACCAGTTCGAAGGCTCGTTCAAGATCACCAGCATGTCCGGCTCCCGGATCAGTCTCAAGCAGACGTTCCGCGACGGCTCGAACGCCGGGCCGTACTTCATGCTGGCCGTCGAGAAGGGCGGCCGGATGTACGCGGTGGAGGGCGGGGCGACGCTGGGCAGCGGCGCGACCGTCGGCACGTCGGTGCGGGTCAACACGATCAACCAGGTCGGCAGCTCGCACAAGGTGTACCTCAACGGCTCGCTGAAGCAGACGATCTCCAGCGCGAGCGGCAGCTACTACGACAAGATCGGCAGCTACCGCACGTCCAGCGGCGCGGGGCCGATCACCGTGCAGTGGAGCGGCGTGAAGTTCTGGCGCAAGTGACGCGGCGGCGGCGCTCCCGGATCACGCCGGGGGCGCCGCCCACGCGTCGAGGTCGTCCCAGGCGGACAGTCGCAGGCCGCTGGTGAACCGCCGGGGCGTCCCGGTGACCGGGTCGTCGAAGGCGAGCACCTTGGCCAGCAGCTGCAACGGTTTCGTGAAGTCCCCGAGTGGTTTTTCCCGCAGTTCCGGGTAGAAGTCGTCGCCGAGGATGGGGACGCCGAGCCCGCTGAGGTGGACACGCAGCTGGTGTGTGCGGCCGGTCGACGGCTTCAGCCGGTACCGCCCCAGCCCGTCGCGGTGTTCGAGCAGCTCGACGTGCGTCTCGGCGTTCGGCTCGCCCGGCTCCTCGCGCGCGGCGAGCACCCCGCGTTCCTTGACGATCCGGCTGCGCACGGTTCGTGGCAGCTCCAAAGCGGCGTGGAAAGGCGCGATCGCCTCGTATTCTTTGTGGACCTTCCGGTCGCGGAACAGCGTCTGGTACTTCCCGCGCAGCTCCGGCGTGATCACGAACATCACCAGGCCGGCGGTGACCCGGTCGAGCCGGTGCGCGGGGGAGAGCTGCGGCAGGTCCAGCTCGCGCCGCAGCCGGACGAGCGCCGTCTCGAGGATGTGCTGCCCGCGCGGGATGGTCGCCAGGAAGTGCGGCTTGTCGACGACCAGCAGGTGCTCGTCGCGGTGCACGACGTGGATGTCGAACGGGACCGGCACCTCGTCGGGCAGGTCGCGGTGGAACCAGATGAACGAGCCGGGCTCGAACGGCGTGTCGACGCCGAGCGGGCCGTCGAGGCCGTGGATGCGCTCCTCGCGCAGCATTTCCTCGATGCGGTCCGGCGCCACGCGGGGCAGCCGGTCGACGAGGTGCGCCAGCAGGGTCGGCCACGCGCCTTCGGCGGGGAGCTTGAGCCGGGCGGGGTCCAGCCCGTGGCGCGGCGGGATCGGCGGCCGGAGCTTGCGTCTCATCGTCCCCTGACTCTAGCTAACCGTCCGACGACGTCCGGTAGCGCGCGAGGTAGCGGGCGGTCGCTTCGGCGTTCTTCGCCTCGGCGGCTTCGGCGCGGACGTGGCGTCCGGTGTTGTGCGGGAAGCCCTGCCTGCCGAGCCGGTGCTCGATGCTCTCCTCCATGTACGCGCAGGAGTAGAAGTACGCGACGAGCGCGGCCATGAGGACCAGCGAGAGCCGCAGCCAGATCGAGCCGGGCAACAGCAGCCACACCGCGCACAGCGGCAGGATGCCGACCGACCGCTGCAGCACGTACCGCGCGCGCCAGTGCTTCGACGTCGCATCCTGCAGCACCCAGTCGTTGAGGCGCTCGGGGAGCCGCACGCCGACGGCGTAACCGAACCAGCGGAGCACACTCGGTCGTTCCATGATTTCGATAGTACACTAATGCTTAGTGCGCTAATCATTAGCGCGATCGACGACACAGTAGGATCGGCGACATGATCGACCTGGGTGAGGACCCCCTGAAGCTGGACCGGCAAGTGTGCTTCGCGCTGTCGGTGGCTTCGCGCAGCGTGATCGCGATCTACCGGCCGCTGCTCGAGCCGTACGGCCTGACCCATCCGCAGTACCTGGTGATGCTCGCGCTCTGGGAACGCTCGCCGCGTTCGGTGAAGGACCTCGGCACGTCGTTGCGCCACGAGCCCGCGACGCTTTCGCCGCTGCTGAAGCGGCTGGAGGCGCTGGGGTACGTGACGCGGGCCCGCAGCCGGGAGGACGAGCGGCAGCTGACCGTCGAGCTGACCGAGCAGGGCCGCGCGCTGCGGGCGGAGGCGGAGAAAATCCCGTACAAGGTGGTCGAGACGCTGGGGATGGAGCTGCCCGAGCTGGAGGCGCTGCACGCGGCGCTGAGCCGGGTCATCGCCGCGACCGGCTGAGGAATTCCCGGCCGCCCGGCGCGTTGCCCCTGGAAAGCCTTCCGGGAGGAACCGTGCTGAAGATCAGGCTGGGCGTCGCGCCGGCGGCGGGAACGGGACCCGGCGAGTTCGCCGGGCTGGCGCGGCGGCTGGAGGACGCCGGCGTCGATTCGCTCTGGCTGTCCGAACTCGTCTACTCGCCCGAAGTCGATCCCGTGGTCGGGATGACGCACGCGCTCGCGACGACAGCGAAGCTCAAGGTCGGCACCGGTGTGGCGATCCTGCCCGGCCGGCACCCGGTGCTCGTCGCGAAGCAGCTGCTCACCCTGGCCGGTCTCGCGCCCAAGCGGGTGCTCCCGGTCTTCGGGCTGCGCCCGGCCCGCGCCGCCGAGCACGACCTCTTCCCGGTGCCCGCCGGGCGGCGCGCCGCGGTGTTCGACGAGTCGCTGACGCTGCTGCGGCGGCTGCTCGAAGAGGACGACGTCTCCTTCGACGGCGAGTTCTTCCAGCTCGACGGCGTCCGCCTCGGGCCGCGGCCGGCCAAGCGGCTGGACGTCTGGCTCGGGGGAGCGGCGCCGGCCGCGCTGCGCCGGGCC
>NZ_JAAGNB010001763.1:0-17385 GCF_010550475.1 Amycolatopsis sp. SID8362 | reverse complement strand
CCCGCGACCGGGCTGCCAGGATGCGCCCGGCCGCGGCCAGGTCGAACACCCCGGCCAGTGCCGCGGCCGCGAGTTCCCCGACGCTGTGCCCGATCAGCCGGGCCGGGCGCAGCCCCCGGTCGAGCAGCACGCGGCCGATGCCGTAGCCGATGGCGAACAGCAGCGGCTGCGCGCGCAGCCCGTCGTCGATCGGCACGCCCGGCGAATCGCCGAGCCAGTCGTCGCGCACGAGCTTTCCCTCGGGCCCCATGGCGGCGAAGAACTCGTCGGCCGCCGCGGCGAAGACCGGCTCACGCTCGTACAGCGCCACGGCCATTCCCGGGTACTGGGAGCCCTGGCCGGGCAACAGCAGGACGAGTCCGCGTCCGGTCATGACCCCTCCGCCCATTCCGGCCGCTCCAGGATGTCGACGACGGCGCCCGACCAGCTGAAGCCGGCGCCGACGCCGATCAGGAGACACCGGCTTCCCGGTCCCGCGGCCCCGGTCCGGACCAGGTGCTCCAGCCCGGCGAACTGGTCGCCCGCGCCGAGGTGGCCGACCGTGCGGCTCCACGGCCAGGTCGTCTGTCCCGGGTGGACGCCGAGCTTGCCGAAGTAGCCCGCCGACAGGCGTTTGCGTCCCAGGTGGGGCAGGACGAACCAGTCGATGCCGTCCAGTTCGGCGTCCGCGTCGGCGAGGGCCCGCTCGATCGCTTCACGCTGGCCGGAACTCGCTTGGGACACCGCGAAGGACCGGCCGGCTTCGGCGACGAAGGCGTCCTTGTAGACGTCCATCTCGACGACCTTCCGGTAGCTGAAGGGCGCCGGGCCGAAGGGCTCGGCACCCCGGTGCATGCCCTCGAGCTCCGACCGGCCGACCGTCGCCACGCTGCGGAGCCTGGCGAAACCGCGGGACCGGGACAGCACGAGGGCGGTCCCGCCGTCGGCGTAGAGCGTTCCCGTGTCGCTGTGCCACCGGTCGAACCCCGGCGGGCAGAACCGGTCGCCGGTGGTGAGCAGCGCCGTTCCCCGGCCGGGCCGCGCCAGCAGGTAGGACGCGGCGAGCTCCAGCGAGACCATCCCGCCGTTGGACACCTGGCCGATCTGGATCGCCGGGCAGGAGTTGCCCACGGCGGCCCGGTGCACGTACGACGCGGGCGCCCACAGGTCCTGGCCCTGGTAGTAGAAACTGGCGTGCAGCAGCAAGTCCACTTCGGACGGAGCACAGCCGGCCCGCGCCAGCGCGACCCGGGCCGCCCTGGCCGCCATCTCCGGGGCCGGCTCCTCTTCCGCGATGGTCACCGAGGCCATGTCCAGCGCGGCCGCGAGCGCGGGCTCGCACAGCCCCTCGGCGATGGCGTCGGTGACGCTCATCGACGGCGGCAGCCAGGAACCGCAGCCCGCCACGAACACGTCGTCGAACCTCATCCGGCGGCCCGCTCACTCGGCCTTGAGCGCGCTGACGGGGCAGATCCGCACGGCGTCGGCCGCCTGGCGGTCGCGGCCGTCGGGCACGGTGCCGTCGAAGCGCAGCACGAGCTCGCCCGCGTCGTCGATCTCGAAGAGGTCCGGCGCGGCGTCCTCGCACAGGCCGTGGCCCTCGCACCGGTTGCGGTCGACCAGGATCTTCATCGGTCTTCTCCTCATCGTCGGAGCGCGGCGGGCAGGGTGGCGATCGCGCGGATGGTGTTGTGCACCCGGTATTCCGGCTCGCCCACCTCGATCACCGACACCTTGTCGGCCAGCGCGTTCAGCAGGGCGTGGCCTTCCAGCCGGGCGAGGCCCTGGCCGACGCAGCCGTGGATGCCGTGCCCGAACCCGACGTGGCTGCTCGCGTTCGGGCGCGTCACGTCGAAGGTGTCGGGCGCGTCCCAGTACCGTTCGTCCCGGTTGGCCGAGCCGTACAGCATCAGGGCCCGCGAGCCGGCGGGCAGCGTCGTCCCGCTCAGCTCGCGGTCGGCCGTCAGCAACCGGGACAGCCCGCGGATGGGCGCGTCGTAGCGGATGACTTCGTTGAGGGCGTTGGGGATCAGCGACCGGTCCGCCCTGATCGCCCGCCACTGGTCGGGGTGCTTGCCGAACAGCAGCATGGCGCTGGAGAGGGCCGAGACCGTGGTGTCCAGGGAGGGGACGAGGTAGTCGCCGATCATCGCCGGCAGCAGTTCCCGGCTGAGGGTGCCCGCCTCGGCCGCCGCCACGAGGTCCGCGCCCCAGCTCCCGGGACGGAGCCTGCCGGGAACGGCCATCTCGGCCATGAACCCCCACATCCCCCGCAGCGTCCCGAGATCGGCCTGGGCGCGCTCGTTCATCGGGCCGAGCGCGTTGAAGCCGGCCGAGGCCCAGGCGAGGAAGTCGTCGCGGCCCTCCGCGGGCCAGCCGAGCAGGTCGGGGACGACCGACAGCGGGAACAGCTGGGCGAAGTCCACGACCACGTCGAAGCTGCCGCGCTCGAGCAGCCGGTCGACCAGCTCGGCGGCCAGCCGCTCGAACAGCTCCTTGTGCCGGCGCAGCGCTTTCGGGGTCAGCGGAACGCCCATGATGCCGCGCAGGTGGTCGTGGTACGGCGGGTCGCTGACGAGCGCGCTGCCCTTCATCTTCTGGTTGAGCGGGTCGTTGAGCGCGACCCCGGAGCCGGACGAGAACCCTTCGTGGTCGTGCAGGGCGTCGTAGACGTCCTGGTACCTGGCGACCGCGTAGACCTGGTACTGCTCCATCCACACCGCGGGGCCGGTGTCCCTGAGCGTCCGGTACGCCTCGTACGGCGAAAGGATCGCCTCCTCGGCGTAGAGATCGATGTCGGTACTGGGGATCACCGTCGTCACAGCAGGCCCTTCTCGTCGGGGTGGTTCCGGTTCGGGAGCGGAGCGCCGAACCAGCGCTCCAGCGCGGTGTCGAGCGCGGCGGCGGTTCCCGGTGCCGTCCAGGCGACGTAGCCGTCGGGACGCACCAGGAGCGCGCCGGTGTCCGTGAGCCCGCTGCCGGCGTCGAGCGCGTACGGCGTCGCGGTGACCACGTCCACCCGGTCGGCCCAGCCCGCCGCGGCGGTACGGAGCCCGGCGTCGTCGCCGAAGTCCAGCAGGACGCCGCGGGCCGGGTGGAGCAGTTCGTACGCGCGGATCTTGCCGTCGCCGCGGACGAGGTCGTGGTCGGGCAGCCGCCTGCCGAGCAGCGGGTGTTCGCCGGCTCCGGTGTCGTAGCGGACGTCCAGGCCGCTCACCATGCCCGCGAGGTGGCGGCCGACGACGTCCAGCCCCATCAGCTCCGCCATCACCTCGCGAAGCGGCTCGACCTCGCTGCCGCTCAGGTAAAGCAGTCCCTGCGCGAGCGTGTTGCGCAGGAGCCGCACGCCCGCCGGGTGCCGCTCGGCGTGGTAGGTGTCCAGCAGCCCGGCGGGCGCCCGGCCGAGCACGTGCGCGGCGAGCTTCCAGCCGAGGTTCACCGCGTCCTGGACGCCGAAGCTGAGCCCCTGGCCGCCGGCCGGCAGGTGGGTGTGCGCGGCGTCGCCTGCCAGCAGCACCCGGCCGCGCCGGTACTCGGTGACCTGGCGGGTGGCGTCACCGAACGCGCTCACCCACACCGGCCTGCCGTGCCCGATGTCTTCACCGGTGATGCGCTGCCAGGCCGCGGCCACTTCGGCGAACTCCGGCGGCCCGCCGCGCCGCCGGGGCGGGGCACCGCGCTCGCACACGATGATCCGGTCGACGCCGTCACCGGTCGGCGCCGACATCACCATGCCACCGGGCAGCTTTTCCCCGATCGGCCGCGCCCGCAGGGCACACCCGGCGACGTCGGCCAGGAACATCTCCCGCGTCGCGTCGGTCCCGGGGAAGGCGAAGCCCGCCAGCTTGCGGACCGAACTGCGGCCGCCGTCGCAGCCGACCAGGTACTCCGCCCGGAGCCGGGCGAGCCCGTCCGGACCGCGGACCTCGATTTCGACGCCGTCGCCGGTGTCGTGCAGCCCGACGAGCTCCCGGTCCCGGAGCACCGGTGCGCCGAGCTCTTCGACCCACTTCGCGAGCACGGCTTCCGTCCGCGTCTGGGGAATGCCCCTGGCCCCGAAGTGGGCACCTTCGAGCACCGTGTAGTCGAGCGGCACGCCCCCGAAGTGGCCACGGGGACTGATCTCGACGTCCCCGAACCCCGGCAGCAGGCCGCGCTGGTCGAAGACCTCGAGGGTCCGCGCGGTGAAACCCAGGCCGCGGGATTCGCCGGAGGGCCGGGAAAGGCGTTCGACGACCAGGACCTCCACCCCGGCGAGGCGGAGTTCACCGGCGAGCATCAGCCCGACGGGCCCCGCGCCCACCACGATCACGGCAGCGTTCATCCGAGTCTCCTAGCGCTAATGGAGCGAAAAAAGGGGTGGCTTACGGGAGCGTCGTCGTCTGCCAGCTGTGCGCGACGACGAATCCGGACGGCTTTCCCGGAGCACTCCACCCGGCTTTCGGCGCGCTGCCGGAATCGCGCGCGACCGGCGGCCGGCAGAGCAGGGCGACGACGAGCGCCGCCAGTTCTTCCGCGTCGAGACCGACCGCGCCCCGCCGCGGGATCTCCCTCACTGCGGCGGATTCCCGTGCTTGCGGGCGGGCAGCGCGGCGTGCTTGCCCCGCAGCATCGCCAGGCAGCGGACCAGCGCCGAGCGGGTGTCGCGCGGGTCGATCACGTCGTCGACCAGCCCGCGCTCGGCGGCGTAGAACGGGTGCATCAGCTCGCTGCGGTACTCGTCGATCTTCTGCCGCCGCATCTTCTCGGGGTCTTCGGCGGCGGCGATCTCCCGCCGGAAGATGACGTTGGCCGCGCCTTCCGCGCCCATCACGGCGATTTCGTTGGTCGGCCAGGCGAGCGAGACGTCGGCGCCGATCGACCGCGAGTCCATCACGATGTAGGCGCCGCCGTAGGACTTTCGGAGGATGACCTGGACCCGCGGCACGGTCGCGTTGCAGTAGGCGTACAGCAGTTTCGCGCCGTGCCTGATGATCCCGTTGTGCTCCTGGTCCACGCCGGGCAGGAACCCCGGGACGTCCACGAACGTCACGAGCGGGATGTTGAAGGCGTCGCAGAGCTGCACGAAGCGGGCCGCTTTTTCGCTGGCGTGGATGTCCAGCACGCCGGCCAGCAGGCACGGCTGGTTCGCCACGACACCCACCGGGTGCCCGTCGAGCCGGCCGAGCGCGCAGACGACGTTGGCCGCCCAGCTTTCGTGCACCTCGAGGAAATCGCCGTCGTCGAGCACCTCCCCGAGGACCGCGCGGATGTCGTACGAGCGGCTCGGGTCCACCGGAACCAGGTCCATGACGGCGTCGAGGCGCCGGTCGGCCGGATCGCCGGAGCGCCGGACGGGCGGCAGTTCCCGGTTGTTGGCGGGCAGCAGCGAGATCAGGTGCCGCACGTCGGCCAGGCAGGAAACCTCGTCGTCGTAAGCGAAGTGGGCCACCCCGGAGCGGCCGGCGTGCACGTCCGCGCCGCCGAGGCCGTCCATCGAAACCCGTTCGCCGGTGACGGCCTGCACCACGTCCGGGCCGGTGACGAACATCTGCGAGATCCCGCGGACCATGAACACGAAGTCGGTCAGTGCCGGCGAATACGCCGCACCACCCGCGCACGGGCCCAGCATCACGCTGATCTGCGGGATCACCCCGGAACAGCGGACGTTGCGCCGGAAGATCCCGCCGTAGGCGGCCAGCGCGGTCACCCCTTCCTGGATCCGGGCGCCGGCGCCGTCGTTCAGGCTGACCACCGGGGCTCCCGCGGCTTCGGCCAGGTCCATCAGCTTGTGGATCTTCGCGGCGTGCGCCTCGCCGAGCGCCCCGCCGAAGATCCGGAAATCGTGTGCGTAGACGAAAACCGTCCGCCCGTGCACGGTGCCCCAGCCGGTCACCACGCCGTCGGAGTGCGGGCGGCGCCGGTCCAGCCCGAACGCCGTCGCGCTGTGCCGCCGCAACGCCTCGACCTCCGTGAACGAACCGGGGTCGAGCAGCAGCTCGATCCGTTCGTGCGCGGTCAGCTTGCCCTTGTCGTGCTGACGCCGGGTGGCCTGGGGATCCGGGCCCAGGCGGGCGCCCGCCTTGATCGCTTCGAGCTCGCCGACGGTGTCGTGCAGGGTTCGCGCCGGCGGGTCGGCGAGCGCGAGCTTCGGGTTCACGGCTTCGGCACGCGGGCCGGAAGTGGTCTCTTCGGTGATGCTCACTGCGTACGACTCCCCCATGGACGGACTTCGGGACGCGGCAACGGCGTTCTCCGGCGGCTGAGCCGGGAGACGGGCGCGGAGGACGATGGGTGCCGAGGGCACCGGGGTGGCCCCGAATATTTCGGAAGACACCGTGTAGCGGGAATTTGGACACACTTCTACCGCCACCAACAGCGTGACACCGCCTGGTTCGGCTGTCAAGCCCGAGCTTCGGACAAGGGTCGCCGCAGACTGTCCACAAAGGATTGAACGGCGAAGGGGACCCCCGCTGTCGCGAGAGTCCCCTTTGCCGTCCAGCGCTGCCTAGTGCGGTGACCGGATACGTTCGCCGGGTTGCGATGGCAGCGCCGACCACAACAACCCCGGCGGCCAACTCACCAACCGGAACGGCCAACTCACCAACCTGTCATGAAAGAGTCATTCACCTCACCAGACGACATGAATGACCCATTCACAACATCCCCGCGACGCCGGTCACCCGCTCGCCGGCGCGACTTTGCCGGGACCCTGCCCCAGGACCCCGACCCGATGAACCTTCGTGGTCACCGCACTAGGCCGGACCTTCGTCGCCGACGTCATCGGCCGCGCCGCCGGCGACGATCGCCATCAGTTCGGCCAGGTCGTACTCGGCCCGCCCCGGGCTCCCGTAGCGCACCAGCTTGCCGCGGCTCGCCCACTTCCTGATCGTCGACTCCCGCACCCCGGCCGCCATCGCCGCGAGCTGGGTCGGCACGGTCTGACGACGCCGTGCGGCTTCACGCTCCATCCGCGCTCCCGGCGGCTCGGCGCTTCGTCTTCGCGAGCCGGTCGGCCAGCGGCAGCCACTGGTGGGCCTTCCACACATGGCCGGACTCACAGCTGACGTGGCCGGTCAGCGCGCTGCCACCGTCCCCGTGTGTGGTGGCGAACAGGACGCTCTCGCACCCCGGCCGCACACACTGCCCCAGCTCCAGGTGGATCCGCGCGCCCGGCTGGGCCGCCCGGCGCGCGGACTTCGCCAGCGTCGTCACCTCGTCGACGAAATCGGTGGCCGCCGGGTGCGCCAGCAACCAGTCCACGTGCGCGCCGACGAAGGCCGCCAGGGTGGCGACATCGCGCCGGACCGGTCTCGCGACCGCGCGTTCGGTCGTGACCAGACCGGCCCAGGAAGCCAGGATCGCGACAATGTCCGAACGCACCGAAACCGCGGTGTCATTCAGTTGCGTGTCCTTCACGAAACGCCCGCTCACCTTCTCCGTGAACGCCCTGGGCGCCGAGATGAGCAGGGATTCGCAGTCGTCGTACAGTCTCGGCAGTTCGGCCAAGTCCGCGGCGATCCGGTCCCGGCACCCGGAACAGCGCACACGCTGGACCTCACCGCAGTCCGGTGCCACGCAAGAATCAACGGACACTTCAATCACCCCTCCGATAAAGCTTCTGGGTAGCAACATCTTGCCGGGACACGACTCGGCCCGGCCACGGCGAACCATCGAATTGGTCGCCGATGACCGGTCTGGTGATCCACCCGGAAACACGACGTTCACAAACCCGGGATCAACGCCTGCAAGACAGATCGCTCCCCCAGCGGTTTGCTCACGAAACGTGCAACGTTCAACGAAACAGGCCCCAGTTGCCGATGCCCGAGAATCGCCCCAGTGATTTCCTGGCATCTACGGCGGGAGACTACCAGCGCGGAGAACGAGGCGCCAGCGAGTGCCGCTCCGTGAATTTCCCACAGAAAGCCGAGGTAGATGCGGGGTTACCCGAACGGAATTGAGTGGCCGATAAACAGAGAGTACCGGGTCGACCACTCACGGATTGAAGGTCGGATAGCCGAAGGTAAAATCGGTAAAACTGGACACTTCAGGCAAGCAAATGCCGTGATTATTGAACGTTCACATTCCCGCGGTCCCCGCGCGCAGGAGACCGGGGTCGACGTCCGGAACCGCGAAGCGCGGGTTGGCGCCGGCAGCGACCAGACGCATCACGAAACCGGCGGCTTCCTCGACCTGCCGGGCAGCGGCGAGCCCGCCCACCACCGCGGTCCGCGCGCCGAGATCAGCGACCAGCGCGGCCGTCCGGCTCACGGCGCCGGTGTCGTCACCGCAGAGCGCGACCACCGGCGACGCACCCACGTCACCGGTGAACGGCCAGGAAGCGCCCGCGAACAAGTGCAACGCCTTGACCACCCGGGCGCCGGCCGCGACGTCGGCGACCAGTTCGGCGGCCGACCCGCGCTCCGGGAGCAAGCGCCCGGTCGCGTAATCCACGGCATTGGTGCAGTCGACCACGGTCTTTCCCGCCAGCCTCCCCTCGGCCCCGCCGACGAGCCGCAGCGCGTCCGTCAGACCTTCCCACGCGATCGCCACCACGATGGCCTCGGCCTGATCCGCGAGCCGACCCGGGTCGACCGCCGTCGCGGCGGCACCGATCTGCTCCGCGGCGGCCTTCGCCCGCTCGGGGCTCCGGCCGGTGACCGCGATCGAGTGCCCGGCGCTCGCCCACGCGCTCCCCAGTGCCACCGCGAGGTTCCCGGTTCCCAGCAGTCCGATCTTCACCATGATCTCCTTCGTCTCGTTGTCACGCCGACGCTAAGAGACCGGCTCCTACCAATCGGTAGGACCGCCGGTGGAAGACTGGCCACGTGAACGAACAGGGCTGCGAGACCTTCATCTCGGACTGTCACGTACGGGCCGCGGTCGAACTCGTCAGCCACACGTGGGATCCGGTCATCGTCTCCGCGCTGCGGCTGGGACCGACTCGGCGGAGCGTTCTCCTGGACCGCATCGCCGGGGTCAGCGACAAGGTGCTGACCGAGTCCCTCCGGCGCCTGACCGCACGGGGCCTGGTCGCGCGGGCGCCCCACGAAGCGGGGCGCGACGCCGCCGTCTACGAACTCACCCCGCTGGGAGCGTCCTTCGCCGAGGGTCCCTTGGCGCACCTCGCCGAGTGGGCCGCGGAGAACCAGGCCGCCCTGTCACCGGCGTCCTGACCCGCCATTCAGCGGCCGGACCCGGTAGTAACTCCAAGCGACTACGAGTATGGTCTGGGTCACGAGTGGGGGTCTGAATACATGCACGACATTTCGTCGACTGGGAAACAGCCTGTCACCTCGCTCTTCGCGCTGCCGCCCGTGGTGCCGCGCGGAAGCCGCTACGCGCAGCTCGGCATCGCGCCGGAAGCCACGGCCGCCGAGGTCCGGGCGGCCACCGACCGGTACGTCGCCCGGCTGAAGGCGGCCGGCGCGAGCGACGACGTGATCGCCGAGGCGCACGCGGTCAGCCTGGAGAAGCCCGACGCCAGAGCCGCGTACGACGCGGAACACCCGCCGCTGGCGTTGCTGCGGCTGGAACCCGCGTGGGACCGCGTCTTCGACGATCGGGCGACCAGCCTCGCCGCGTTGCGCCGCGAGCTCGAACGCTTTCTGCTCGACGCCGGGGAGGTGGTCCACCACCCGGACGACACGACCCGGACGGACTTCACCGCGGACTTCCGGCCGACCCCGTTGCTCGACGGCGAGCGGCCGGGCGACCGCACCCACGAATGACCGGAGACCATGAACGAGAACCTGCACCGGGTCGTCGGCATCGACCTCGGCACCACGTACTCCGCGGTCGCGCTCTTCGACGCCGATGAGGACACCGCGACGATCGTGCCCGACCGGGCGTTCGGCCCCGAGGCCGACACCACCCCCTCCGTGGTCGGCTTCGACCCGCACGAAGGCCGGGTGGTCGTCGGCGCCGAGGCGAAACGGGCGATGTCCCTGCCCGGGCGCGGCCGCGAGACGATCATCGAGATCAAGCGCGAGATGGGTGTGGTCTTCACCGAGGAGACGCTCAAGCGCTTCGGTGCCGGCGGCACGTCGTTCCGCGAAGGCGACCCGCTGCGCGTGCGGCTGCACGGCGAATGGCTCCGGCCGCAGGAGGTCAGCGCCCTGGTGCTGATGCGGATGAAGGAGATCGCCGAACGCGAGCTCGGCGGCGGCGTCCACGACGCGGTCGTCACCGTGCCCGCCTATTTCACCGAGCGGCAGAAGAAAGCCACCGAGGAAGCGGCGCTGCTGGCGGGCCTGCACCCGCGCCAGCTGATCCCGGAGCCCACCGCCGCGGCGATCGCGTACGGGGTGGACAGCGCCGAGGACGAACCCCGCGTCTACCTCGTCTTCGACCTCGGCGGCGGCACGTTCGACGTGTCGATCATCGAGACCAGGGACCGGCGGATCACCGTGCTGGCCACCGCGGGCGACGCGCGGCTGGGTGGCGGCGACTTCGACGCGGCCGTCGCGGACTGGCTGGGTGAACGGACCGGCCGCACGTCCCCGAGCGCCGATGAACGCATGCAGGCGCTGGCCGCCGCGGAAAAGGCCAAGCGCGAGCTTTCCCTGCGCGAGACGACCACGATCGACCTCGGCGACGGGACGGCACCGGTCGAGCTCGACCGCGCCCGGTTCAAGTCCTTGATCAAGCCGACGCTGGACCGATCGCTCAAGAAGGTGGTCGAGGCGCTGAACATGACGAAGCCCGGCCCGGCCGAGCCACCGGTGAAAGTGGACGCGGTCCTGCTGGTCGGCGGCTCGACCCGCATCCCGCTCGTGCGGGAGATGCTGGTGGAGCACTTCGGCGAGGACGACGACTTCGTCCGCGCCGACGGCGACCCCGACACGCTCGTCGCCCGGGGTGCCGCGCTGCTCGCCCGGCGCTTCGAGCCGTCGGAGTCGTTCGACTTCGACCGCCGCCCGGCCGGCCTGCGCGAGTCCGACGAGGACGAGTTCGACATCAGGCTCATCACCGAGCACACCTTGGGCGTCGGGGTGCAGGACAACAAGTTCGACCCCCTGATCGAACGCGGCGCGAAGATCCCCAACCACAAGCAGAAGCGCTACACCAACCAGAAGGACTCCGAGAACGTCGAGGTGCCGATCTACCAGGGCGAGGCGGACCTCGTGTTCGACAACACGCGCGTCGGCACGATCGTCCTCGACAAGATCGAGCCGCGCGAGGCCGGGTACCACCAGTTCGACATCACGTTCAAGCTCGACGTCAACGGGTTGCTCGAGGTCAAGGTGTTCCACGCCAACGCGGGCCGCGAGTACGAAGCGACGTTCCGGCAGAGCACCAGCATCGGCAAGATCGACATGCTGGCCGAGAGCAGGCGGCGGCTGCTGCGGCTGCTCCAGCCGCGCACCGAGGCCGAGCCGAGCCGGCCGGACCCGGCGGCGGAGCCGTTCACCTTCACCCTGCCGCCGCCGGTGGAGCCGGTGCCCGACGAAGCTCCCGCGGTCGAGCCCGACGCCGTGCCCGCGGAGTTCCGGCGGCTGTTCCGCAAGGTCACCGCGTGGACCTCGGACCACGAGGCACCGGAGGACCTCACCGCCGCGCTGCGCGAATTCACGGAGGCGGTGCGCACGGGCGCCGAGCTGGACGACCTCGCCGACCGCCTCGAGGACGCCTATGACCGCGCCCGGCGATGAGCCCGTCCAGCTGATCGCGCAGGAGCTCGACGCGGAGTACGTCGGCGTCGGCAGGCGCGGCACGCTGTACCGCGCGCCGGCCCGGCGGCGCTGGTACCGGCTGATCCCGCGCGCCGAGCTGAGCGCGGACCACCGCGACGAGCTCAAACGCTGGCAGCACCGCCCGGCGGGTGCCGGTCTCGCCCCTGTCGTGCCCGCCGACACGGCGGGCGACCAGCAACGTCTCGGCGGCCGCTGGTACCAGGTGGTCTGCTACGAGACCGGGGCGTGGCGCGGTCTCGCCGACGCCATCGCCGATCCGGACCCGGCCCGGCGCGTCGACGCGGTCGTCGCCGCGCTGCGCGCGCTGCCCGGCTGGTGGGAGTCGCTCGGGCCGGGGATGGTGCCGATGCCCGCCGACATCACGGTCACCGACGACGGGCCGGAGCTCCTGCCGCTGCCGCTCTGGGGCGCGCCGTCGTTCACGGAGCTGTTGAGCGGCCCGGAGCGGGTGCTGCACCTGGCCCCGGACGTGGCGCGCGGCCAGACCGCGGTCGGCCGGGAGGACGACCTGTTCGCGCTGGCGGTGGCCGCGTTGCGCAGCTTCGGCACCAGTCCCGACGCCGACGCCGAACGGCTGCTGCACCGCGCGGCCTGCGCGGTGCCGCCGTCCGGGGAACGGCTCGACGGCAGGCTGCCGGTCTGGATGCGCCGCGTCGGCCCGATCCGGGCGGTGCTGGACGACCTGTGCGAGCTGACCACCGCGCCCCGGCGCGGCGACGTCGACGTCACCTGGCTCGCGGACCGGTTGCAGCGCGCCAGGGACGCCATGGACCCGCTGGCCGCGGTCCGGGCGCTGCGGAACGCGGGCGAGCCGGACCAGGCGCTGTCGCTGGCGCGCGCGGTGCTGGTCGACGATCCGCAGTACGACGTGCTGGTGCTCGCCGCCACCATCGCCTACCAGGACAACGCGGCACCGCTGGAAGCGCTGACCCTGCTCGACCGCGCGGTGGAGGCCGACCCGGAGCGGGTCGAGGCGTACGACGAGCAGATGTCGGTCATCGCCTTCGGTGAGCTGTGGACGATGGTGCTGTCGGTGCTGTCCGACGCCATCGACGACTCGTTCACGCGCCGGCTCGACACCACCGTGCAGACCGCGTTCCACCGGCTGCCGCACGCGTTGCGCAGCAAGCACTCCCCCGCGATGGCCAGCCACCTCATCCGCCAGGGCAAGGTGCGCGAGGCGAACGCGTTCGTGCACCAGTGGCTCCACGACGGCGGAACGCTGACGTGGTGGCGGTTCGACCTCATGCTGGCCTACGCCTCGACGTTCTGGCTGCTGGGCCGCCGCCGCGAGGCCATCGAGGTCGGCGAGGTGCTGAGGCAGGGCCTGAAACGCGTGCGGCACAACGGATCCGTGGAGACGGCCGCGATCGACCTGTACGAGCTGCTGCTCATGCAGCTCGAGGAGGAGATGAGGCACGCGGACGAGTTCGGGGAGGAACAACGGTGAACGCGGTGCTGATCGTGGTGTGCGCCCTCCTGCTCGTGGTGTGCCTGGCGGGCGCCTGGTACTTCCTCGTCGTCGTGCCGAGCCGCTGGCGGGTGCCGCTGCACGAGGCGCTGGTGCTCCTCGGGCGCGACCGGCACCAGCGGGCGGACCTGGAGCAGGCCGACCGGCTGCTCGACCGGGCGATGAACGCCGGCCCACGCGGACGCGACCTCGCCGACACGCGGTTCGCGCACGCGTTCGTCCGCGCGATGCTCGGCACCTACCAGTCCGACCGGTACTGGGCCGCGGCCACCGCGGTCGACAGCCTGGCCACCGCTTCCGGGCACGATCCCGCCGGCGCGCACCTCGCGGTGTGGTTGCAGCACAAGCTGGAACGCCACGAACGCGCGGTCGAGCTCTACCGCGAGCACGAGGCCGTGCTCGCCGGACGGCCGGGCGCCCGCACCGCCGCCGCGTCGTCGCACCTGCACCTGGCGGGCGCGCACTGGCGGCGCCGGGAGACCGACGAGGCCATGCACCACTTCGACCGGGTCCGCGACCTGGGCGTGCTGACTGACGAGATCCCGAAGGCGGCCGCCAACCTCCACGTCCTCAAGGGCATCCAGCTGTTCTTCGACCACCGGCACGCCGACGCCCGCGCGGCGTTCGAAGCCGCCCGTGAGCGCGCGACCGAACGCGAGCAGAGCACCGTCGAGGCGGAACTCGGCCTGCTCGCGTGCGACTGGGAGGCGGGCGACCCGGAGGAGCTCGAAGGACGGCTGACGCGGATCGCCGAAAACCTGGCCACGCACCAGGAAGACGAGACGGACGAGGAGTACCGCAAGCAGCTGCGCACCGCGGTGGTGCTGCTCTGGGTGACGACGCTCCTGCGGCGCTGGGCGAGCAGGCCGGCCGAGTCCGGCGCCCCGGGCTCCGACGACCGCCGCGAGCTGGCGGACCGGGTCAACGAGCTGATCGAGGCGGACGAGGAGCTGGGTGACCCGTTCCTGGTCGAAGGACTGATCTGGTACTACTTCGCCGCCAACGAGGGCGAGCGCGACACGGCGCTCGCGATCCTCGAGCGGGGCATGGGTCTGCAGGGCGCCAAGGCGATCGCCGTGCCCGAGGTGCTGGAGCTGGTGGAGAAGGAACGCGCGCTCGGCGGGCAGGGCGACGCGCTGTCGCGGTTCCTGCGGCTGGTGCACGAGTTCCTCGCCGATCCCGCGGTACCCGCCCGCCACCGCGACGAGCTCCGCTCGCTGCGTGACCAGTTCGCCCGCTACGCCGACGACCTCGGCGAGGACCTGGCGCTGCCACAGCGTCCCGACTCGCCCGAGGAGCTGCGGCAGCGGATCGACGCGATGCGCCGCCGCATCGAGCTGATCATCTATCCACGCCTGCGCGACCTGCCCGAAGACGCCCCCTCCCGGGTCGTGCTGCGGGAGCGGCTGGCGGAGCTGGACGAGGTCGCCGAACTGTTCGCCGCGCAGGCGGAGGTACTGCACCAGAGCGAGCACCAGCTCGTGATCACGACCGGAGAATTCCTGCTGCCGCAGGAGGAATGGGGCCAGGGCGATGGGGCTGTCGACAGCGTGGGCGCGGATGTGGAAGCGTGACAGGTCACCGGGACTCGACCGCGAACGGCTCGTGGCGCTGCTGCCCGAGGTGGAGTACCGCAGGGCGCCCGACGAGCAGCAACTGTTCGACGAAGCCTCCCTGCCTGCCTCGCTGCCACTGATGCTGAAGCTCGACCAAGAGGCCGAGTACCTGCTCTGCCGCGAGGTCGCCGAACGCGCGCTCGGTTCCGTGCCGGAGCCCGACTCGCTGCCCGGCTGACGCCCACCACGCCACGCCCGCCGGGAAGGACGAGGATGACCGACGACCGGGCCCAGCGCGACACGCCCGCACTGCCGTACCAGCCGCCCCGGCTGCCCGACCTCTCGGCGCCGGCCTTCGGCGGCACCGACCTCGTCGAGCACTTCCGCCGGCTGGAGGAGATCACGCGGCGGCGTGCCGACCGGCAGGCGGCGCCGTCGACCCTCTTCCTGCCCGACTTCGTCACCCTGGCCGCCGAGGACTCACTCGACCTCGGCGACCTCGGCGAGGACCTGCTCGAGGACGCCCGCGCCAACATCGCGCGCGGCGAGTACGCGCTCGCGCTGGAGCAGCTCGCGGAGTTCCTCGAGCTCTCCCCCGGCCGGTCCGAGGCGCGCTACCTGCAGGCGTACTGCCACTACCGGCTCGGTGACCTGATGACGGCCCTGGAAATCACGCTGCCGATGCGGCATGAGCGGCTGGACGATCCCGCCGTGCGCAAGGGCGTGCTCGACCTGCGGGCCACGCTGTGCGACGTGCTGACGCCCGTGGAGGTCGGCACGTTCCTCGACACGCGCCACCGCGATCCGCGCGCCGCCGACGACCGGCTCCGGCGTTTCATCGACGTCGCGCCGGAGCAAACCGAGCCGCCGTACCTGCTCGCGCTGCTGCAGGCGGTGGACGGCGACTACGTGTCGGCGTTCCACACCGCGCGCAACGCCGCCGATCGAGCCGACGGCGACGTGGCGCACCTGCGCGCGCTCGCCGACGCGCTCGCCCTCCTGGCCGTGCGGCCGCTGTCGAAGGATGTCGTGCGCGCGTTGTACGACGGCGCCTACCAACGGGCCCGCAAGGCGTTGGCGCGGCTGGACCGCCAGTGGCGTGAGCTGGAGATGCTGCGTGACCTCGACGGGTTCCTCGCCCAGCTGACCCGCACCAACCGGTCGCCGTCGAAACCGTTGCCCGCGCCCAACATCCCGGCCGACCGCGCCACGCGGCTCTACGCGCTGATCGCCGATCTGCACCGGGAGGAAGCCCTCGATCTGGTCGACGCCCGGCGCTGGGCGGAGGCGGAGCGGGTGCTGGCCGAGATCCTGCGCGTGGTGCCCGCCTACCCGCCGCCGAACCTCCTGTACGCGTTCTGCCTGCTGTCCCAGGGCAAGGAGCCGGAGCGAGCCATCGCCGCCGCCGAGGTCGCCGCCCGCGACCCGGAGCTGCCGGAGGCGAAGGCGTTGCTGCGCACGGCCAAGCAGCTGCGGGAGGTGCTGGCCATCAACGCGGCGTTCGAAGAGCACAACAACGCCGTGGGACGGGTCGGCTCGCCGCCGACCCGCGAGCAGCTGATCACCCTGCGCCGCAGCATGGAACAGCTCCGGGGGCGCCTCCCCAAGCTGGCGGCGATGGCCACGACCAGGGACAGCACGAGGCGCGTGCGCGAGCTCGGGCAGGCCGTGACGAAGCAGGTGCGGGAGATCGACCTGGCCATGGCCGACCTGGAGGTCTCCGCGCTGGTCGAGCGGTTCAACGAGTGGGCGCGGCAGCTGACGCTCGGCTGGCCGGTCGGCTCGCCCGGCCGCTCGGACCGGCTGGAGGGCGAGCTGATCGCCGCGGAGGCGGAGCGGCTGAAGGCCACGCACCCGCACGCCCGGCAGCTCCTGCAGCAAATGATCAACGGCATCGACCGAGCCAGGCGCTTCCGGTGAGGGGGCAGCAGATGACCGAGCCCGACGGCCACGACGGGTGGGACGTCTTCATCAGCTACGCGCGTGAGGACTACCAGAAGGCCAGAGACCTCGCGGACAGCCTGCACCAGTGCATCACGTCCCGAGGGGTGCCGCCGCGGATCTTCATCGACGTCGACCGGGAGGGCCTGCCGCCGGGGGTGGACTGGGAGCAGTACATCGAGGCGGCGCTGCCCCGGTCCCGGTACTTCGTCGCCCTCTACTCGCTGCGCTACTTCGCCAAGAACGTCTGCCTGTTCGAGCTGCAGCGCGCGGTCGACCTCACCAAGGCGGGCACGGTCGGGTTCATCCCGGTGCTGATGGAGGAGGCGGCCAAGGACAAGATCTGGTTCACCGCCAGCAAGTACAACTGGGTCGCGGTCACCCACCCGAACTGGTTCGAGACCCTGCGGGACGCACTGGGCCTGCGTCCCTCGCCGAGCAGCAGGCAGCTGCGGTTCGAAGCACCCGTGTCCGACGCCGTGGTCAACCACACCCTCCCGACGGTCCGGGTGTCGGTCGGCGGCGCGCACGGGGCCGCGGTGCCGGCGAGCGGTGAGCCGATCTCGCTCACCACCGTGCCGCCCGGCTCCGGGCTCAACGGCACGCTGGTCGTCCCCACCGTGCACGGCACGGCGACGTTCGCCGACCTGTCGTTCCGCCGGGCGGTCGGGTCCGTCCGGCTGCGGGCGCAGGCACCCGGCTGCGAACCCGTCGAGACCGCGCCGATCCAGGTGAGCCCGCCCGCGCCGCAGCCGAGCGGCCC
>NZ_JAAGNB010001716.1:0-27537 GCF_010550475.1 Amycolatopsis sp. SID8362 | reverse complement strand
GCGCCGCTCGACCGTGCGCATCGACGGCTGGATCGGCTGGGGCGCGTCGAAGCCGCCCCGGACGGTCGCCTCGCGCGGCTGCCGCTTCGGCAGCACCTGGGTCGCCTCGGCCGGCGTCTCCGGCGGCACGTCGAGCTCGCCGCCGGTCGCCTCGTCGCCCCCGAACGCGTACTGCGGCGGCTCGGTCTCCTCCGGCTCTTCCTCCGGCGCGGCACCGGCGGGCACGCTGAGGTACCGCGTGCGCTCGACCGGCTCCTCGAACGCCGACCGCTCGGCGGGCGGCTCGTGGTCGAACCAGTCCGGGTCCGGCGAGTGGGGCTCCTCCGACGGCGACTGGAACAGCGAGCCCGCCGTCGAGTCCGGGTCGAGCTGCTGCTCGAGGCGCGAGAGAGCCGGGGAAGCAGGCTCGGGCTCGTCGTCCGGGACCAGGTACTCCGCCGCGGCGGAGCGGTAGGGGTCGGCCTCCGGCTCCGTCTCGGGAACCGGCGTCAGGAACTGCGTGGCCGCGGCCCGGTACGGGTCGTCGCCGTCCGCGGGCTCCGGCTCCGGCTCGTAGGCCGCCTCGCGCTCGGGCTCCGGCGCCGTCCGAGCCGGGACCTGCGAGTCGAGCTCGGCGAAGTCCTGGTCGATGTCGTCGTGGACGTCGTCGCGGTGGATCGGCGGCGTCGCGAGCAGGGTGCCCGGGTAGGACGTCTCCTGGCGGGACGGCTCCGGCTCGGGCCGCGGCTCCGGCCGCGAGAACACCTGGGTGCCCGCCGCGCCGGCGTTCGCGGGCGTGCGCGCGGCGTCGGCGTGGGCCTGGGCCAGCGCGCTCTCGAGCTTGCGGACGCTCTTGCGGAGCGGCAGCACCAGCACCAGCCAGGTGAGGAACACCCCGACGAAGAACGCCGCCAGGCTCCACAGCCAAACCTGTCCGAAAATGGACATCTTTCTCTGCCCCTACGTTCAGTGCGTGCGCGCGACCAGGTAGTCGGCGACCGACTCGCAAGCGTCCCGGGCGGGTGACGCGGGCAACGCGGTGAGCTCGGCTCGCGCGCGCTGAGCGTAGTCGGAAAGGGTGACGCGTGCGCGTTCGAGTCCGCTACTGGCCCGCAGCAGCTCCAGCGCCTCCTGGACGAGGGCGTCGTCGCCGATCGGGCCGGACAGCAGTTCGACCAGCCGGGGGTCGGTCGCCGGGTCGGCCAGCGCGTACAGCATGGGCAGCGTCCGGACGCCTTCGCGCAGGTCGGTGCCCTGCGCCTTGCCGAGCTCGTCGGACGGCGATGCGATGTCGATGATGTCGTCGGAGATCTGGAACGCGGCGCCGATGATGTCACCGAAGCGGCGCAGCGCCTCGATGTGCTCCTCGGCGGCGCCGGACATCATCCCGCCGAAGCGGCCGGACGTGGCGATCAGCGAGCCGGTCTTCTGCGCGATCACGGTGAGGTAGTGCGCGACGGCGTCGTCACCCGGTCCGGGGCCGACGGTCTCCCGCATCTGGCCGGTGACCAGCTCACCGAAGGTCTCGGCGATGATCCGCGCGGCGTCCGTGCCGAGGTCGGCGACCAGGCGCGAGGCGTGCGCGAAGAGGAAGTCGCCGGTGAGGATGGCGATGGTGTTGTCCCAGCGCGAGTTGACGCTCTCGGCGCCGCGCCGCATGTCGGCCTCGTCCATGACGTCGTCGTGGTAGAGCGTGGCGAGGTGCACCAGCTCGACCGCGGCGGCGGCGATCACGACGTGGTCGTCCTGCTTGGGGCCGAACTGCGCGGACAGCAGCGTGAACAGCGGGCGGAAGCGTTTGCCCCCCGCCTCGACCAGGTGCGACGCGGCGTCGTTGACGGCCTGGACGTCACTGCGGACGACCTCGCGCAGCAGCTTCTCGACGTCGGCCAGGCCACCGGCGATCGTGCGCAGGAGGGCTTCGTCGTCGATCCGCAGGCCGACCGACGCGCGCAGGTCCTCGAGCGCGCCACCCGGCGCAGCGGGGAGGGATCCCGCCCCGGGGGCTGGGGAAGGCACAGACACGTCGGCTCCGCTTCTACTCGTGCACCGGTCGGGTTGTCCCTTGAGCGTAGTGGCTACCCCGCGCGGTCGTTTACCCGCTGTCCAGCGGAAACGGTGACGAACATGACACCCGGCCGGGTCACCGGAGGGGGTGGTTCATGATCCACGAACGGGTGGTTGGCGATTTCGGGCGCAACGGACGTCTCCGGCGAGCGGATATTCAGCCTTGAGGACCGGCGGCTCTCCCGGTCGGCAAGGAGGACAGCGACATGCGCACCACCACCGCTCTCGCCGGAGCGCTGCTGGCGGCCGGACTCGCGGCGACCGCGACACCGGCCCAGGCCAGCCCCCAGCCCGGCGTGGCCAACATCGGCTCGGCCACGTTCACGAAAGCGGGCTCGACGATCACGGTCCCGACCCAGGGCCACTGCTCGATCGACGGCCCGACCACCGCAACAGCCCAGGTCGTCATCAAACCGGGCATCACCTTCGGCGGCGGCACATCGTCCTGCACGACCACGGTGACGGACCCGGACACGGACGCGACATCGACCCTGTCCACGGCAACGGGCAAGAACTTCGAACTCTCAGCCCTGGTGAGCACCGGCGGCCCGAGGGTGAAGCTGTCGACGTTCACGGTGAAGTGCGCGGCAACCCAGACCCAGACGAGCGCGAACTGGTCGTTCGGCGGCATGTCGGGCATCCCGAACCCGCCGAGCCCGGTGCCGGTGGGGTACGTGTCGCCGATCAAGAAGTCGAACGGAACGGTTTTGGCGAACGCGGTGTTCAACATCCAGAACCTGCCGGGTGACGGGAGTATCGGGCTCACGATGCTGCGCATCGATTTCCTGCCGGCGTCGGGAATCAGCGGTCAGGTGGTGCTGGGACATACGTCCTGCTCGCCGACGCCTTGAGTTTTCGCGGGGGCGCCACGGCTGGGGACGAGCGGGAGGACGGCCGTGGCGCCCTCGATGTCGTGATCGCTCTCGGCCGGGTCAGCGACCTGGTCGGAAATAGTGTTCCAGAACTGAGGCGACAACAGCCTTTGCCTTCAGCACGACCTCGGCCGGCAAAGCCGGCTGACCATCCGTGTCGATGCCGCGCTCCCGCTCGGCACTGATCTGAAGCCGCACCTGCCCCCTTCGCCCGAGGTCGCCGTAGGGGGACGCGTAAACCGAGTACTCATTCCCGGCCAGATTGCGGAAGACCACGGCCGGCTTCTTGCCAAGGGTGACGATCTGCCGGTCGGTCCAGAGGTTCGGATCAGAACCGAAAATGCCGGGATGGTCACCCGAAGCCGTCGCACCGGCTTCGACCTGGAGACGGTGCTGCGGCTCGACGAACCAACAAGCCCCGGGCGTCGCCACGGGTTCGAACGCGTTCCCGAAGGCCGTCGCGACGGCTGCCCGGAACACCGCGCATTCGACGTTCGGATCGCGCGCTCCCGCATCGAGCAGGGCGTCCACCCCGCCGACCGGCACCTCGACGTCGACGGCGGGGTCGCAATCGCGTCCGTCGGTGTTGACGACCATGTTCGCGCAAGCCCCGACCCGGCCGGAATCCTGACCGCCGGGCGGGTAAACGAGGTCTTTCGGGAGTGAGCGGGCACCCGCGGTGGCGAATTCGCGCACGATTTCACAGTGGGCGTTGTCTTCCCGCGCACCGTAGGCGATTTCGAACCGCACCGCGCGGACGAAGCTGACCGGAACGAGCACGCTGCAACCGACGACCTGCCCCTTCACGCGGCGCTCCGTCTGGTAGCCCTTCACGCCCGACAGATCGACGATCGCACCATCGTTTCGCAGCGAGGCAGTTTCCGGAGGCTCGTCACGAACGGTGATCAACGCGAAGCCGTCTCGCAGGAGTTCGCACTGGCGCCGGCTGTCGAAGACCCTGGCTTGCCGCGCGACCGGCGCACTACCCGGCGCCTTCCGGCGGTCGTAGACACCGAGG
Source organism: Amycolatopsis sp. SID8362 (assembly GCF_010550475.1). NCBI lineage: Bacteria > Bacillati > Actinomycetota > Actinomycetes > Pseudonocardiales > Pseudonocardiaceae > Amycolatopsis > Amycolatopsis sp. SID8362. The sequence continues at coordinate 23,601 of NZ_JAAGNB010001716.1, read as the reverse complement.
TCGATCAGCGTGCACAGGTCCAGGGCCGCGAGTGCGGCATCGACCACCTTTGCGTCCCGATCCGCCGGCCGAGATCGCTTCGGGTGCCACGGCACTGGGGACGGCGCGTGACGCGTCGCCTCCGAGGTCTCGCCGGCACAGCCCGAGGAAACCAACAGACATGCCACGAGGGCAGCGGCGAGCTGTCGCAGGGAACTCATTACACAGAGTGTGCACACCGATTTCCCTGTCGGCCAGCAAACGGCTTCTCTTCCGGGCGAATTCAACCGAACTGATTATCACGTAATGTCACTACGTTCCTGCTCGTCATTCCGGAAGGAACGGATCTTCTTGCAAGAGGGAACTGACGGGCGGGAACCCTGGTAATCTCCGACACGTCGAACTACGCAGGGTGCCCGGGGTGGAGCACCCTGCAGCCAAGGGGAGAGCAACAGTGACGACGACGGCTTCGGGGCGCCTCAGCCCTGTCACACCCGGTCGGTTCGAGCCGACAGGGGTGCAAGACGATGCCTGACGGCCAGCCACCGGTCTACGACCCGAACACGCGGCGGGCACCGCTGACGCCGGTCACCCCGCACGCGGGGACGTACGGGGGCACTGCGGGGGTGGGTGCGGGCGGCCCGGGCTTCAAGTACGACAGGGCGACGCTGGAGCAGCTCGCGAAGGACTGGAACAGTCTCGCCGACGAGTTCCGCGACGACCTTGCAAAGGCGAACGTCATAGCTGGCACCCGTGGCCCAGGAAGGGAGTACGCCAGCGACGGTAACGCGGAGATGATCCGCGCATCGGGGTCAGCTTTGGTCACGACTCTGTTCGAACGACAGCGATTTTGTCGAGAGGTGGCGAACAAGTTCAATGCAGCATTGGGCAAATACGCCACGACTGAAGACGCCCACAGCACCGAAATCAAGCAGACCGGAGGCAGCCTCTAATGCGCCGCACGCTCATACTGCTCAGCGCATCCTTGCTGACACTCACTGCTTGCACGACCAAGAACGACGGCACTCCGTCGCCCTCCGGCCACACCCCTAGCCAATCCATTTCGCCCGACTCCACCGACAACGTGCCCGGCCCAGGAGTTCCAAAGGTCGAAAAGCCGATCGACATCGCGCATTTCAAGCAGACGCCCTGCGATGCGCTTACTGCCCCAGAAGTCACCGAACTGCTCGGCTCTGGAGTTACACCCAAACCCGAAGTGGCGGGCACAGCAGGCCCTCAATGCAGATGGGATTCACCAAGGGTTTCACAAGCTGGGGTCGGTGTAATATTCACCAGCGTCGACAAACGGGGAATTACTCGTGTTTACGAGGCCCAAGGGAAAGAATATCCATTCTTTAAACCTTTGCCACCAGTAGATGGTTATCCCATCGTTGCATATGACGCTTCAGGAGATCAAACAAGTCACGGCAACTGTACTGTTGCACTCGGGACAAGCAATGAACAGACTGTCGATATCGATGTCACTTTATCGGAGGAGAACGTCGGCAAGAAGGATCCCTGCGCCGCCGCACACGACGTGGCAGCACAAATTCTGAACAACCTGCGAAAGGCGAAGTGATGGCAGCCGAAGGACCGCTGACCGCTGCACAGATCTTTGAGCAGATCACCGGTGGCGCGGGGACTCAATCGCTCGCCGACGCGCAGGACAGCTCCAACTACCTGACCCGGCGGATGGTCGAGCGGGCCGAGCGGATCAACGCCCTCCGGGCCAAGACCATGAGCGGCTGGCAGGGCGGCGCCGGAAACTCCGCCGCGGACGCGACCGCGCCACTGATCCAAGCCGCGATGGACGACGCCATTCACCTCCGGAACGCGCAGACCGCGGTCGGAGCACAGATCGGTGCCTTCGGGACCGCGAAGAACTCCGTGAAGCCCGTTGCGGCTCAGCCTCCTGAAATCACCGCCAAGGACGTTCTCGACACGTTCACGGGCGATGGCAAGTCGTACCAGACCAAGGTTGCGGGCTGGCAGGCCGACAGCCAGGCCAACATCGACGCCTTCAGCGTCTACCACGCTGCCAGCACCACCAACGGCACGCAAATGCCCGCCCAATACGCCCAGATGACTGACTCCGGTGCGCCGATCACGATGGATACCGGGACGCCGCCGCCCACCGGCAGGACCACCGGGACCGATACCGGGTGGCGAGCGCGAGACCGGCAGCAGACTCGTCAGCAAGTTGTGCCGGACCAGACTCAGTTCCGGCCCGGCACGCAGACCGGGCAGAACCAGACCGGACAGAACCAGATCGGGCAGGACCAGACCGGGCAGGACCGAACCGGGGGCAGCCAGAACGGCCAGAACCAGAACCAGGTCGGCGCCCGGCCGCCGGGAAGCGTTGCTCCGGCTGCTTCGGATGGCACGCACGCCAACAGCTACGTCCCCAACCCCGTCATGCCGCCCGCAGCCGGCGGTGGGTACCAGTTCGGGCCGACCGGGCAGCCGATCAGCTCGCTCGGACCGGGTGGTTCCGGTCCGTTCGGGCCCGGAACTGAGTTCGGGCCCGGCAGTGGGTTCGGTCCCGGCTCGGGTAGCGGCGGCTACCGCGGGACCGGCAGCGGCGCCGTGAACGAACCGGGCGCGCGCGGACTGGGTCCCGGCTCGGGCTCGGGGCGGGGCGTGCCTGGCGAACGCATTGCCGGTGGGCGGCCCGGTGCGGTCGGCGCCGCCGGTGGGCGGGGTGCCGCTGGAATGCCCATGGGCGCCGCCGGCGGGCAGGGCAAAAAGGAAGAGGACAAGGAGAAGAAGGCCGCGGCCTATCTCCGCAACCCCGATCCGGAAGGCATCTTCGGTGGCGACATCGAAAAGCCGATGCCACCCGTGATCGGCGAAAAGCGCTCGCAGCGCTAGCACCACACCAAAGGGGAGGAAACGCGTGGTGCGCAACCAAGTTGAACTTTCGCTGGACACGCTGCTGACCGCGATGCGGCAAGCAGGATGCGGTGAACCGCATCAGGTTTTCGCCGGTGGACTGCGGTACATTCCGCCGTCCTCGGCGAGCCGGGTGAACCGGGCGGCGTTCGAGGAACTGAGCGAATACGGATTCACCCAGGGTGACAGGTTCACGGCGGAATTCGAGGAGATCCTGCACCTGCTCGACCGGCCGGCGACCGAGTACTTCGCCTACGCGCGCGACATGGACGAGCAGCGCGGCGTACTGGTCGCCGTCCAGGGGCGGTCGGCGGTCGCCGCGCGGTGCCAGGGCGAACGTGTCTGGCTCAAGACCGTTTCGCCGGACAACAGCCCGGTCGACGCGCTGATCGCCAACCTGCCGCAGTACGCCCCGGCGCGCTTCACGCCGTTCTCGTTGCTCCAAGAAGAGTTTCGGCGGGAAGAAGAAGTCGACGACATTTACGACAACGGCCCGACACGAAGCCGCGACGCCCGGCAGCTCGACAAGATCTTCGGTCAGCCCTACTACGGCGTCGGCCAGTTCTACGCGGCCAAGCGCCGCCCCGGCGAGCCTAGGACGATGACCCGGGATTCGCTCAGCTACCTCGACGTCGACTCCGGACGCGTCGCCATGACACTCACGGGCTCACCGGGCCACCGGTACATCAGCGTGCTGCCCGGTGAGCCAGGCCTGCTGGCCCAGAAGGTCGCCGGACTGCGGGCGAGCCTCGACCACTGACTCGTACCGGCCGGCGAGCTGCTCGATCAACCGCCGCGACCGCATCGGGTCGAGCGCGACCGAGTCCAGCGTGGCCACCGCACGAACGTAGGGCTCGACATGGGCAGCCTGGTCGAAGACCAGTCCGTAACCGGGCTGCTCGACGTAAACCAGCGGGCGCGCGTCGGCGAAGTCAAGCAGCTCGAAGCCCGCGGGATGGCTGCCGGCGCCGAACGGTACGACGCGCACCTCGACCTGCGCGCGCTCCGTCATCGCGGCCAGATGCCTCAGTTGGTGCGCCATCAGCCGAGGGCCGCCGGCCACGCGGTGGAGCGCTGCCTCGTCGACGTAGGCCAGCAGCATCGGCGCGGACTTGCGGGCGAGCACCGTCTGGCGCTCCGACCTGAGGTCGGGAGCGTCCGGCAACGAGCCTGCGTACCTCGATGTCTGCAAGAGCACCGGGATCGAGTTGACCGTGGACTCGACGATCCGAACCGCTTCGGCTTCATACCGCGCAAGGATCTTGGCCTGCTCGGATACGTCCGCGGACCGCATCTCCAGCCAGACCGGGCGATCGGCCTCGCGTGACATCTCGAGCAGTTTGGTCCGCCGGGCCCCAGTCACCTGGTAGACCGCCAGCAATGCGGCGACTTCTTCGCTCGAAGCGTTGCGCAGGCCGGTTTCCATGCGGCTCAGCGTTGCCTCGGACCACCCCAGTTTGGCCGCCACCTCGACCATGGCGAGCTTGCACGCCCGGCGTTCGGCCCGCAATCCCTCGGCAAGACCGCGAGCCCGCGGCTTGGGTTTCGATCTCGGCACGCCGAAGAGCTTGGCACACCGAAAGGGAAAGCCGAGCAAAGACAACCCGTCCTGGGCACAGAACGAAGGCCACCATCAGAGGTCCTGATGGTGGCCTTCGGAAGATGAAACTCAGAGCGCGAAGCCGCCCGCACCGGCCCACCCCAGCGCGAACGCCGGCACCAGGCCCAGCACCAGCGTCACCGCCGTGCCCAGGAAGATCGCCGTGCCCGTGCCGAAGCCTGGGACCGTTACCGAGGGGCCGTCGGCGGCCGGCTCGGAGAAGTACATCAGGACGATCACGCGGAGGTAGAAGAAGGCTGCCACCGCGCTGAACACCAGGGCCACCACCACCAACGGCGCCATGCCGTCGGACAGCGCCGCCGAGAACACTACGAACTTGCCCACGAAGCCCGACGTCAGCGGGATGCCGGCCAACGCGAGCAGCAAGAACGTGAACACCGCCGCCAGCAACGGAGACCGCTTCGCCAGGCCGGCCCACGCCGAGAGGTGTGTTGCCTCGCCTGAGGAATCGCGGACCAGGCTGATCACGCCGAACGCCGCCAGCGTCGTGAAGCCGTACGCCAGCAGGTAGAACAGCGTGCTGGACAAGCCATCGCGAGTCATCGCGATCGCGCCCACCAGCAGGAAGCCCGCGTGGGCGATCGACGAGTACGCCACCATGCGCTTGACGTCCGTCTGCGTCAGGCCCAGCACCGCGCCGATCACCATCGAAATGATCGCCACGCCCCACAGGACGCCGCGCCACTCCCAGGAGGTCGACGAGAACGCCACCGACAGCACCCGGAGGATGCCGCCGAAGGCCGCGACCTTCGTGCACGCCGCCATGAACGCCGTCACCGGGGTCGGGGCGCCCTGGTAGACGTCCGGGGTCCAGGTGTGGAACGGGCCGACCGAGCCCTTGAACAGCAGGCCGACGACCAGCAGGCCGAGGCCGGCGAAGAGGAGCGTGTCCGAGCGGTCCGAACCGGCTGCCGCCGCGGCGATGTCGCCCAGCTTCACCGAGTTCGCGTAGCCGTAGAGCAGGGCCAGGCCGTACAGGAAGAACGCCGAGGAGAACGCGCCCAGCAGGAAGTACTTGACCGCCGCTTCCTGCGAGAGCAGCCGGCGGCGACGGGCGAGGCCGCACATCAGGTACAGCGGCAGCGACAGCACTTCCAGCGCGATGAACATCGTCAGCAGGTCGTTCGCCGCGCAGAACGCCATCATGCCGCCGAGGGCGAACAGCGTCAGCGGGAACACCTCGGTCTGCATGACCGTCGCCGTCTGGGCGCGGTCCTGGACCGTGCCCGGGCGGATGCCGGCCTGCGCGACCAGCGCGCCGCCCGGCTCGACCACGCGGTCCGAGATCAGCAGCACCGCGCCGAGGGCCAAGGCGAGCAACGTGCCCCAGAGGAACAGCGCCGGACGGTCGATCGAGATCGCGCGGCTGAACGTCGTGACGCCGCCCGCCGGGGCGGACCCGGTCGCGTAGACGACCAGTGCGATGCCGGCGCCGACGATCGCGAGCAGGCTCAGGATCACCTGCGAGCGGAACCGCGAGCCCTTCGGGAAGAACGCCTCGACCAGCACGCTCAGGCACGCCGCGCCGAAGACGATCAGCACCGGCAGCACGGCCGGGTAGTCGACCGACGGCACCTGCACCGGCTGCGGTGCCTGGGTCAGGAGGATGTCGAGCACGGTTTACTTGCCTCCCTGGACCGCGGACAGCGTCTGCTGCACCGTCGGGGTGACTGTGTCGAGCACCGGCTTCGGGTAGAAGCCGAGGACGAGGATCAGCACGACCAGCGGGGCGAGGATCGCGATCTCGCGGCCGTTCAGGTCGGTGATCGCCTTCTTCGCGCCCAGCTCCGGCGCCATCGCCGTGCCCGGGCCCCCGCCGACGCCGATCAGCGCGTCGCCGCGGACCGGGCCCTGCATGACCCGCTGGTAGAGCCACAGCACGTACGCCGCGGCGAGGACCATGCCGACCGTCGCGAGGATCGTGTAGACCGGCTGGTCCACATAGGACCCGATGAGCACCAGGAACTCCGAGACGAAGGAGTTGGTGCCCGGCAGCGAAAGCGTCGACAGACCGGCCAGGAGGAACAGACCCGCCAGCAGCGGCGTCACCTTCGCCATGCCGCCGTAGTCCGAGATCTTCGAAGACCCGCCGCGCGCGATGACCAGGCCGATCACCACGATCAGCATGCCGGTCGCGAGGCTGTGGTTGAGCATGTACGTCGCCGAGCCGACCATCGCCTGCTCGTTGAACGCGAAGATGCCCAGCGAGATGAAGCCGAAGTGCGCGATGGACACGTAGGCGATGAACCGCTTCATGTCCCGCTGGCCCGCGGCGAGGATCGATCCATAAAGGACACCGACCACCGAGAGCACCAGCACCAGCGGCGCCAAGGTCTTGCTCGCGTCCGGGAACATCGGCAGGCAGTAGCGCAGGAACCCGAACGTGCCGACCTTGTCCAGCACGCCGACCAGCAGGACGGCGACGCCGATCGGCGCCTCCCCCGCCGCGTCCGGCAGCCAGGTGTGGAACGGCACCAGCGGCGCCTTGATCGCGAACGCCAGGAAGAACCCGAGGAACAGCCAGATCTGCGTGGACAGCGGCGCGTCGCGCACCACCGTCACCAGCGTGGCCCAGTCGAACGTGCCCTTGCCGAGCTTGTCCGACGCCAGCGAGTACGCCCCGATCGCCGACGCCAGCATGATCAGGCCGCCGAGGAACGAGTACAGGAAGAACTTCACCGCCGCGTACTGCCGGTTCGCGCCGCCGTAGCCGCCGATCAGGAAGTACATCGGGATCAGCATGATCTCGAACAGCACGTAGAACAGGAAGACGTCGGTCGCGGCGAACACGCCGATCGTGAGCGCTTCCTGCAGCAGGATCAGCGAGAGGAACCCGCCCGCGCTGCGCCCCGGCGGGAGCTTGTCCATCGTGCCGAGCCCGCCGACGACGATCGGCACCAGCAGCGCGATCACCGCGATCATGATCAGCGCGATGCCGTCGGTGCCGAACGCGATGTGCACGCCGAAGCTGGGGATCCAGTCGAAGCTCGACGTCATCTGCAGCCGGGGGCCGGACGCGTTGTAGCTGAGCCAGAACGGGATCACCAGCAGGAACTCGAGGATCGAGAACCCGAGCGCGGCCAGCACCGCGGCGCGGTCGTTCCCCTTGAGGAACGCCAGCACCAGGGAGCCGGCGAGCGGCACCAGGATGAGGATGAGCAACCAGGTCATCAGGAGAACCTCACCAGCAGGAGAGCCGCCAGAAGCAGGAACGTGCCGCCCAGCATCGACAGCGCGTAGGACCGGACGAACCCGGTCTGGAGCCGCCTCAGCCGGCCGGAGCCGCCGCCGAGGGAGGCGGCGAGGCCGTTGACCGCGCCGTCGACGCCGCGGTTGTCGACGAACACCAGCGCCCGCGCGAGCCAGGTGCCCGGGCGGGCGACCAGCGTCTCGTTGAGGGCGTTGCCGTACAGGTCCTTGCGCGCGGCACGGGTGACGAACGAGACGCGCTGCGGCTGTTCGACCGGGATGTCGCGGCGGAAGATCAGGTACGCGAGCACGACGCCGAGCACGGAGAACACGATCGCCGCGATGGAGATCACCCCGGCGCTCAACGGCGAGTGGTGCGCTTCCTCCAGCTCACCGACCGACGGGGTCAGCCAGTGGGCGAAGCGGTCGCCGAGCGCGAAGAACGCGCCGGCGCCGACCGAGCCGACCGCCAGGACGGCCATCGGGACCCACATGATCGCCTTGGACTCGTGCGGGTGGAAGTCGCGGCCGTCGGTGGACTTGATGTCCTTCCAGCGCTCCTTGCCGAAGAACGTCATCACCATCAGGCGGGTCATGTAGAACGCGGTGAGCCCGGCGCCCAGGAGGGCCGCGCCGCCCATCACCCAGCCGCGCCAGCCGCCCTGGCCGAACGCCGCTTCGATGATCGCGTCCTTGGTGAAGAAGCCCGACAGCGGCGGGATGCCGATCAGGGCCAGGTAGCCGAGGCCGAAGGTGATGAACGTGATCGGCATCTTCTTGCGCAGGCCGCCGAACTTCCGCATGTCGACCTCGTCGTTCATGCCGTGCATGACCGACCCGGCCCCGAGGAAGAGCCCGGCCTTGAAGAAGCCGTGCGCGACCAGGTGCATGATGCCCAGCGCGTACGCGATCGGTCCGAGGCCGACGGCCAGCATCATGTAGCCGATCTGGCTGACCGTGGAGTACGCGAGGACCTTCTTGATGTCGTCGTACGCGCAGCCGATGACGCACCCGAGCAGCAGCGTCACCGTGCCGACCAGCGTGACGATCAGGCGGCCGTCTTCGGTGGCGTTGAAGATGTCCTTCGAGCGGGCCACCAGGTAGACGCCCGCGGTCACCATTGTTGCGGCGTGGATCAGGGCCGACACCGGGGTCGGGCCCTCCATCGCGTCCGGCAGCCACGCCTGCAGCGGGAACTGGCCGGACTTACCGCAGGCGCCCAGCAGGAGCAGGATCGCCATCGCGGTGATCGCCGCCGGCGAGAACTTGCCGTCGCCGACCGCCTGGAAGACCTGCGCGTAGCCGGTCGAGCCCGCGTACTTGAACATGATGAAGATGGCCAGCGCGAGCCCGACGTCACCGACGCGGTTCATCAGGAACGCCTTCTTCGCCGCGGTCGCGGCGGACGGGCGGCCCTGGTACCAGCCGATGAGCAGGTAGGACGCGAGACCCACGCCCTCCCAGCCGAGGTACAGCGTCACGAAGCTGTTGCCCAGCACGAGGACCAGCATCGAGGCGACGAAGAGGTTGAGGTAGGCGAAGAAGCGGTACCGGCCCTCGTCGTCGGCCATGTAGCCGATCGAGTAGTAGTGGATCAGCATGCCGACGCCGGTGATGAGCAGCACGAACGTCAGCGACAGCGCGTCGATCCGCAGCCCGAAGTCCACCTGCAGCTGGCCGACCGGGATCCACGAGTACACCTTGACGTCGGTCGCCGTGCTCGTGTTCGCGCTGAAGAACAGGATCAGCCCGTAGATGAAAGCCAGGGTGACGGTGGCACAGCCGAGCAGATGCCCCCACGCCTTCGCGCGCTTACCCGCCAAGAGCAGGATCAGGGCGCCGAGAGCCGGAAGGGCCACCAGCAGCCACGATGATGCGGTCACTCGGTGTCTCCTAGTACTTCAGCAGGTTGGTGTCGTCGACCGAGGCCGAGCGCCGGGTGCGGAAGATGGCCATGATGATCGCCAGGCCGACCACGACCTCGGCGGCCGCGACGACCATGACGAAGAACGCCATGATCTGGCCGTCGAGCCCGCCGTTGATCCGGGCGAACGTGACCAGCGACAGGTTCACCGCGTTGAGCATCAGCTCGATGCACATGAACACGACGATCGCGTTGCGCCGCACCAGCACGCCGACCGCGCCGAGCGCGAACAGCAGCGCCGACAGCAGCAGGTAGTACGTCGGGGTCATGCCTTCTCCCCTTCCGAGCCTTCCGAAGCGCCTTCGGAACCGACCAGCGCGTGCGCGTCCGGGTGCTCGACGTCGTCCGCGACGAGCTTGCGTTCCTTCGCCAGCTCGATCGCCGAGGTGGACTCGATGATCGCCGAGAGCGACTCCGGGGCGACCGAGCCGTCCGGGAGCAGCGCCGGCGTCGCCACCGAGTTGGCGGTGGCGAAGACACCCGGGCCGGGCAGCGGCGAGGGCCGGTCGTGCTCGCCGCGGAAGCGGGCGACGACCAGTTCCTTCTGGGTGCGCTTCCCGCCCTTGGCGTGCCGGTCGGTGAAGGCCAGCACCATCGCGCCGATGGCGGCGGTGATGAGCAGCGCCGACGTCAGCTCGAACGGGAACAGGTAGTCGGTGAAGATCAGCTTGCCGAGGCCCTTGGGACCGCCGCCGGCCGGCGTCGCCGAGTCGAGCGGCGTGGCCGGGGTGACGTTCTCCATCGCCCGGTAGATGCCGGTGGCCAGCAACGCGGCCATCCCGATGCCGAGCACGGTGGCGGCGAGCCGCTGGCCGCGCAGCACCTCGACGACGGAGTCGGAGCTTTCGCGGCCGACCAGCATCAGCACGAACAGGAACAGCATCATGATCGCGCCGGTGTAGACGATGATCTGGGTGAAGCCCAGGAACGGCGCCGACTGGATCATGTACAGCGCGCCCAGGCTCAGCATCGTCAGCACCAGCCACAACGCCGAGTGCACGGCGTTGCGGGAGAAGATCATGCCGAGCGCGCCGAGCAGGCAGAGCGGGCCGAGGATCCAGAACGCGATGGCCTCGCCGACGGAAACGCCCGCGGCGGCACCGGTCGGGGCCTGGGTCAGGAGGGCGGCGATCACTTCGACGCCTCCCCGCGTGCCAGCTCGGGGCCGTTCACGTAGTAGTCCTGCTCGTTCTCGCCGAGCCGCATCGGGTGCGGCGGCTGCTCCATGCCGGGCAGCAGCGGGGCGAGCAGGTCTTCCTTCGTGTAGATCAGCCGCTGGCGGTCGTCGTCGGCCAGCTCGTAGAAGTTGATCATCGTCAGCGACCGCGTCGGGCACGCCTCGATGCAGAGGCCGCAGCCGATGCAGCGCAGGTAGTTGATCTGGTAGTCCGCGCCGTACCGCTCGCCCGGCGAGTACCGGGCCTCCTCGGTGTTGTCACCGCCTTCGACGAAGATCGCGTCGGCCGGGCACGCCCACGCGCACAGCTCGCAGCCGACGCACTTCTCGAGGCCGTCCGGGTGGCGGTTCAGCTGGTGCCGGCCGTGGTACCGCGGGGCGGCAGGTGCGCCTGCCTCGGGGTACTCCTCGGTGGCGACCTTCTTGAACATCATCCCGAAGGTGACGCCGAAGCCCTTGACGGGATCAAGAAACCCCATCTTGCGCTCCTTCCTTTGCGGTACCGACGGCCGCCGGCTTGCGGCGGGCCGCCTTCGCCTCGGCCTTGGCCAGGGCCTTCTGACGCGGGGTGGTCTGCGGGACCTTGAGGTCCAGCGGCGGGACCGGGAAACCGCCGCCGGTCACCGGGATCGTCTCGCTCTCCTCTTCGCGGCCCGCCGCGCGGACGTAGAAGAACAGCGCGACGACGATGAAGATGGCGACCGCGGCGATGATGATGGACGCGGTGTTCCAGGCGATGACCTTCGCGAAGGTCACCATGATGATCCACACCAGGTTCAGCGGGACCAGGACCTTCCAGCCCAGCCGCATGAACTGGTCGTAGCGCAGGCGGGGCAGCGTGCCGCGCAGCCAGATGAACCCGAACAGCAGCAGGAACATCTTCGCGAAGAACCACAGCACCGGCCACCAGCCGGTGTTGAGGACGTTGTTCCCGATCAGCGACAGCGGCCACGGGGCCATCCAGCCGCCGAGGAACAGCGTGGTCGCGAACGCCGAGACGATCACCATGTTGACGTACTCGGCGAGGAAGAACATCGCGAACTTCATCGAGCTGTACTCGGTGTGGAAGCCGCCGACCAGCTCCGACTCGGCCTCGGGGAGGTCGAACGGGGCGCGGTTGGTCTCGCCGACCATCGAGATCAGGTAGATCACGAAGCTCGGGACCAGGTAGAGGAACCACGCCGGCTGCTGCTTCGAGACGATGTCGGCCAGGTCCAGCGAGCCCGCCTGCAGGATCACCGCGACGATCGAGAGCCCCATCGCGATCTCGTAGGAGATCACCTGCGCCGCGCTGCGCATGCCGCCGAGCAGCGGGTACGGCGAGCCGGACGCCCAGCCGGCGAGCACGATGCCGTAGACGCCGATCGAGGAGCAGGCCAGGATCACCAGCGCGCTGACCGGCAGGTCGAGCAGCTGCAGCACGGTCCGCTCGCCGAAGATCGAGACGACCGGCCCGAACGGGATGGCCGACAGCGCGATCAGCGAGGGCACCACGCACATGACCGGCGCGAGGAAGTACACCTTGCGGTCGGCGGTGTCCGGGATGATCTGTTCCTTGAACGGCAGCTTGATCGCGTCCGCCAGGGACTGCAGGTAGCCGCCGGGGCCGACCCGGTTGGGGCCGGGCCGGTTCTGCATCCGGCCGACCGCCTTGCGCTCCCAGACGATCAGGAAGATCGTCATGATCGGGCCGATCAGCAGGATGACCACGCACTTGAGCAGGATCAGCCACAACGGGTCGTCGGCCAGCAGCGCCGCCCGCGTCGCCGCGTCGGGAACGCTCCCGACGGCGGCTTCGGTCAGCAGCGGGGTCATTGCCCACCTCCAGCGAGGTTCACCACGGCGCCATGACCGGCGCCGAGCGTCTTGAACACGGCGGAGCCGTCGGAGTTGCCCGGCAGCCACACGACACCGTCGGGCAGGTCCGCGATCTCCACCGGCAGCGTGATCGCGCCGCGTTCGGTGCTCACCTCGACGGTGCCGCCCAGCCCTTCGGCGGTCTTCGCGGACAGCCGCGCGACCGGCGTGCGCTGGGTGCCCTTGAGGTGCGGCTCGCCGTCCTGCAGGGACCCGTTGTCGATCAGCTGGCGCCAGGTCGACAGGATCGCCTGCCCGGCGGCCGGGGTCACCGGGGCCGGCGCCTCGACGGCGACGTGGGCCCAGTTCAGCGCCGAGGCCTTGCCGAGCTTCTCGAAGTCACCGCGGGCGGCGGCCGGGGTCTGCGTGAACAGGTCGGCGTCCATCTCGACGGCGAGGGTGTCGAGCACCCGGCAGTCCGGCAGGGCGCCGGTGCCTTCGAGGGTGACGTCGAACGGGCGGGTGCGGCCCTCCCAGTTGAGGTAGCTGCCCGCCTTCTCGTCCGACGCCGCCACCGGGAGCACGACGTCCGCGCGCTCGGTCACCGCGCTGTGGCGGAGTTCGAGGCTGACGACGAAGCCGGCATTGTCCAGCGCGCGCAGCGCGAGGTCCGGGTCCGGCAGGTCGTACGGGTCGACGCCGCCGACGACCAAGCCGCCGAGCTCGCGGCCCGAAGCGGCCTCGAGGATGCCGGTGGTGTCACGGCCCGGCGTGGCCGGAACCGGGACGCCCCAAGCGTTTTCGACGGCGACGCGGGCGGCGTCGTCGGTGACGCGGCGGCCGCCCGGCAGCAGCGTCGGGACGCAGCCGGCCTGCAGCGCGCCACGGTCGCCGGCCCGGCGCGGGATCCACGCGAGCCGGACGCCGGTGCGCTCCACCAGGTCCTGCAGCGCGGAGAAGAGGCCGGGCACCTGGGCGGCGCGCTCGCCGACCAGGACGACCGAACCCTCGCCGCGCAGGGCCTCGTCGAGGTCCGGCGCGTGCTTGGCGATGCCGTCGATGGCGGCGGCTTCCTGGCCGGGGACGCAGGCGAGCAGCTCGCCGAACGTCTTGCGCACCGACGAGGTCGTCCACTGTCCCAAGTGGACGACGCGGGTGCGGTTCTTGCGGGCCGCCTTGCGCAGCCGCAGGAACACGATCGGCGCTTCGTCCTCGGGCTCGAAGGCGACGCAGAGGACCGTGCGGGCCCGCTCGATCTCGCCGAAGGTGACGCCGGACTCCGCCGTCACGCCGACGACCCGCGAGGTGAGGAACGCCAGCTCCTCGGCCGAGTGCGGGCGGGCGCGGAAGTCGACGTCGTTGGTGTGCAGGGCGACCCGGGCGAACTTCGAGTACGCGTAGGCGTCCTCGACGGTCAGCCGTCCACCCGGCAGAACCCCGACGCCGCCGTTCGAGCGGGCCTCGGCCAGCCCGGCCGCCGCGACGCGCAGCGCGTCGGTCCAGGAGGCCTCTTCCAGCTCACCGGTCGTCTTGTTCCGGACCAGCGGACGCCGGATGCGGTCGTCGGCCGAGGTGTAGCGGAAGGCGAAGCGGCCCTTGTCGCAGAGCCACTCTTCGTTGACCTCGGGGTCGTCGCCGGCCAGCTTGCGCTGGACCTTGCCGCGCCGGAAGTCTGTGCGCTCGGCGCAGCCGGACGAGCAGTGCTCGCAGACGCTCGGCGAGGACACCAGGTCGAACGGCCGCGACCGGAACCGGTAGGCCGCGCTCGTCAGGGCGCCGACCGGGCAGATCTGGATGACGTTGCCGGAGAAGTAGGACTGGAACGGCTGGCCGGACGTCGTCCGCGACGCCAGGTCCAGGACGTCCGCCGTCTCCGCGGTGCCGATCTGCTGGTGGGCGCCGCGTTCGAGCAGCTCGATGAACGGGTCGCCGGCGATCTCGCGGGAGAACCGGGTGCAGCGCTGGCAGAGCACGCAGCGTTCGCGGTCCAGCAGCACCTGCGTCGAGATCGGCAGCGGCTTCGGGAACGTCCGCTTCGTATCCACAAAACGAGAATCGGTCCGGCCGTGCGCCAGCGCCTGGTTCTGCAGCGGGCACTCGCCGCCCTTGTCGCAGATCGGGCAGTCCAGCGGGTGGTTGATGAGCAGCAGCTCCATCACGCCCTGCTGGGCCTTGTCCGCGACCGCCGACGTCAGCTGCGTCTTGACGACCATGCCGTCGGCGACGGTCATCGTGCAGGACGCCTGCGGCTTCGGCATCGGACGGCCGCCCATCTCGACCTCGACCAGGCACTGGCGGCAGGCGCCGGCCGGGTCGAGGAGGGGGTGGTCGCAGAACCGCGGGATGACCGTGCCGAGGCGTTCGGCCGTGCGGATGAGGAGCTCGCCCTTGGGGGCGATGACCTCTTCGCCGTCGATGACCAGCTTGACGTGGCCCTCGGGGACCGGCGTCTCGGTGGTCTCGGGCTTGTCGGGCGCGATCGTCATGCCTGCGCTCCCACCAGTTCACGCTTGTTCGCTTCACACAGGGCGAGGAACTCGTCCCTGAAGTACTTGATGCCGCTCTGGATCGGCGAGACCGCGCCGTCGCCGAGGGCGCAGAACGACCGGCCGAGGATGTTGTCGCAGACGTCGAGGAGGGTGTCGATGTCCTCCTCGGTGCCGTGGCCCTCGACCATGCGCTCGAGGATCTGCGCCAGCCAGTACGTGCCTTCGCGGCACGGCGTGCACTTGCCGCAGGACTCGTGCTCGTAGAACTGGGTCCACTTCATCACGGCCCACGGCACCGACACGGTCTCGTTGAAGACCTGGACGGCGGTGGTGCCCAGCATCGACCCGGCTTCCGCCGCGCCTTCGAAGTCCAGGGGAACGTCGAGGTGCTCGGCGGTGAACATCGGGGTGGACGAGCCGCCCGGGGTCCAGAACTTGAGCGGGATGCCGTCCTTCATGCCGCCCGCCATGTCGAGCAGCTCGCGCAGCGTGGTGCCGAGCGGGCACTCGTACTGGCCGGGCTTCTCGACGTGGCCGGAGATCGAGTAGATCTTCGGGCCGGGCGACTTCTCGCGGCCCATCTCGCGGAACCAGCTGGAGCCGCCGTTGACGATGAACGGCGCGCTCGCGATGGTCTCGACGTTGTTGACCGTGGTCGGTGCGGCGTACAGACCGGCGGCCGCGGGGAACGGCGGCTTGAGCCGCGGCTGGCCACGACGGCCTTCGAGCGAGTCCAGCAGCGCCGTCTCCTCGCCGCAGATGTACGCGCCCGCGCCCGCGTGGACGGTGATCTTGAGGTCGAAGCCCGAGCCGAGGATGTTCTCGCCCAGGTAGCCCGCCGCTTCGGCTTCGCGCACGGCCGCGTTGAGGCGGCGGATGCAGTGCAGCGCCTCGCCGCGGACGTAGATGAAGCAGTGGTTGGACCGCATCGCGTACGAGGCGATGATGCAGCCCTCGATGAGCGAGTGCGGGTCCGCCATCATCAGCGGGATGTCCTTGCAGGTACCGGGTTCGCCCTCGTCGGCGTTGATCACCAGGTAGTGCGGCTTGTCGAAGTTCGGCGGCATGAAGGACCACTTGATGCCGGCCGGGAAGCCCGCACCGCCGCGGCCGCGCAGGCCGGAGTCCTTGACCACCTGGACGAGCTGCTCCGGCGTCCCGGCCAGTGCCTTGCGGACGGCGGTGTAGCCCTCGAGTGCTTCGTACGTCCCGATCTGCCAGGAGTTCGGCGACAGCCAGCGCTTCGTGAGGACCGGGGTAATGGGATCGGCCATTACTTCTTCTCCACTTCCGGCAGCGGGACATCCTGGGCGACCGGGGCGACCCAGCCGCGGTCCTGCGCGAGCTTCGCGCCCCGCAGCGTCTCGACGGCCTGCGACGGGCCGTCGACGTCCCGGCGGTAGGCCGCCTCGTCCTCCGGGAAGAACCCGGCGAGCTGCAGTTCGGCGCCCTTGAACGTGGACAGCGGCGCGCCGCGCGTCGGCGCCGGCTTCTTGCCCGCCCGCAGCGCGTCGACCAGCGCGACGGCCTTGTCCTCGGTCTGGTTGTCGAAGTACTCGTAGTTGACCTGGATGACCGGCGCGAGGTCGCAGGCCGCGAGGCACTCGGCGTGCTCGAGGGTGATCGAGCCCGGCTCGTTCGGCGTGCCCGCGGTTTCGTTGTGCCCCAGCGGGTTTTCCTCGGAACCGAGGTGCGTCTGGAGCCGCTTGTAGATCGCGTCGCCGCCCATGGCCGCGCACAGCGTGTTGGTGCAGACGCTCACGAGGTGCTCGCCGCACGGCTTGCGCTTGTACATCGTGTAGAACGTCGCGACCGCGCTGACCTCGGCGTCGGACAGGTCGAGCTGCTTCGCGCAGAACGCGATGCCCTCCTGGCTGACGTAGCCCTGCACGGACTGCACGAGGTGCAGCATCGGCAGCAGCGCCGAGCGGGACATCGGGTAGCGGGAGATGATCTCCTGCGCCTGTGCCGTGGTGCCGTCGTCGAAGATGTCCTCGAGCGGCGTGTCTTCGATGATCCCGGCGGCCACCGCGGGGTCCGGCGCGATGGCGACGACGTCGACGTCCGGACCGGCCGCGGCGTGCGTCGTCACGGCGTCCTTCGGGCCGGGTTCGGGAACTGCTGTGCTCATCGGTCCACTCCCCCCATGACGGGGTCGATCGAGGCGATCGCGGCGATCACGTCCGCGACCAGGCCGCCTTCGGCCATTGCGGGCATCGACTGCAGGTTCACGAAGCTCGGTTCGCGCACGTGGACCCGCAGCGGCCGGGTGCCGCCGTCGGAGACCAGGTGCGCGCCCAGCTCGCCGCGCGGCGACTCGACCGAGGTGTAGACCTGCCCGGCCGGCACCTTGAAGCCCTCGGTGACCAGCTTGAAGTGGTGGATCAGGGACTCCATCGACTGGCCCATGATCTTCTTGACGTGCTCGAGCGAGTTGCCCATGCCGTCGCTGCCGATGGACAGCTGCGCGGGCCAGGCGACCTTCTTGTCCTCGACCATGACCGGGCCCGGCTCGAGCTTCTCGAGGCACTGCTCGATGATCTTGAGGCTCTCGTGCATCTCGTGGACGCGGATCAGGTAGCGCGACCAGCAGTCGGCGCCGTTGTCCACCGGCACGTCGAAGTCGAACTCGTCGTAGCAGGAGTACGGCTCGGTCTTGCGCAGGTCCCACGGGAGGCCGGCGGACCGCAGCACCGGGCCGGTGACGCCGAGCGCGAGGCACGCGTCGACCGGCAGGTACCCGACGCCCTTGAGCCGGTTGCGCCAGATCGGCTGGCCGGTGAAGAGCTTGTCGTACAGCGGAAGGCGCTTCTTCATCGTCTTGACGAAGTCGGTGACCTTCTCGTGGTAGTCGGCAGGCATGTCCTGCGCGAGGCCGCCGGGGCGGATGAACGCGTGGTTCATCCGCAGGCCGGTCAGGTGCTCCAGCAGGTGCAGCACCTCTTCGCGCTCGCGGAAGCCGAGCGTCATCGCGGTGGTGGCGCCCAGCTCCATGCCGCCGGTGGCGATGTAGACGAGGTGCGAGCCGATCCGGTTGATCTCCAGCAGCAGCACGCGCAGCAGCTGCGCGCGGCGCGGGGCTTCGATGCCAAGCAGCTTCTCGACGCCGAGGCAGTACGCCATCTCCGTCGACAGCGGGGCCAGGTAGTCCATGCGCGTCACGAAGGTGACGCCCTGGGTCCAGGTGCGGTACTCGCAGTTCTTCTCGATGCCGGTGTGGAGGTAGCCGATGACCGACCGCAGCTGCGTGACGGTCTCGCCCTCCATCTCCAGCACGAGCCGGAGCACGCCGTGCGTCGACGGGTGCTGCGGGCCCATGTTGATGACCATGCGCTCGTCGTGCTGGGCGTCGGCGACGACGTCGTCCCAGTCGCCGCCGGAGACCGTGTAGACGCGGCCTTCGGTGGTGTCGCGGGAATCGGCGTATTCGACGCTGTCCGAGCCTTCGGGGGAAGTGTCGGTGCCGGTCGTGACGTCGGACAGGTTCTCGGTGCTCACGAGTACGACCTCCGCTGGTCCGGCGGCGGGATCTCCGCGCCCTTGTATTCGACCGGGATCCCGCCGAGCGGGTAGTCCTTGCGCTGGGGGTGGCCGTCCCAGTCGTCCGGCATGAGGATGCGGGTCAGCGCCGGGTGGCCGTCGAAGACGATGCCGAACATGTCCCAGGTCTCGCGCTCCTGCCAGTCGGCGGTCGGGTAGATCCCGACCAGCGACGGCACGTGCGGGTCCTCGACGTCGAGGGTGACCTCGAGGCGGATCCGGCGGCGGTAGGTCAGCGACGTGAAGTGGTAGACCGCGTGCAGCCGCTGCGGGACGTCGACGCCGTAGTCCACACCGGACACCGAGGACAGCAGCTCGAAGCGGAGGCCGCCGTCGTCGCGCAGGACCTTCGCGATCTCCGCCAGCTTCTCGCGGTCGACGTAGAAGGTGATCTCGCCGCGGTCGACCGTCGTCTGCAGGATCGACTCGGCGGGGATCTTGTGGTCGGCCAGCGCCGCGTAGAACTCGTCGGCGAACTGGTCGAACCAGCCGCCGTACGGGCGCTCGGCCGGCGCCGGGCTGTAGGCCGGGAGCCGGACGCCGCCGTAGCCGGAGGTGTCGCCGGTGCCGTGGACGCCGAACATGCCCTGGCGTTCGCGGCCCGTGACGACCGGTTCGGCGGGGCGGGTGCCCTGGGGCTCGAGGCCGCCTTCGGGACGGTCGGCGCTGGACTGCTCGCCGCCGGTCTCAGGAGTTTCAGTCATCGCTTACTTCTTCGCGTACTTGATCGACGACGCGACGAGCTCGGTGCGGGCCCCGCTGGCGGCGCGGATGGCGGCGCGGCGGGCGTTGATCGGCTCGTCCTGGATCTTGGCGTGCAGCTTGAGGATCGCGTCCAGCAGCATCTCCGGCCGCGGCGGGCAGCCGGGCAGGTACATGTCGACCGGCACGATGTGGTCGACGCCCTGGACCACGGCGTAGTTGTTGAACATGCCGCCGGAGGAGGCGCAGACGCCCATCGCGAGCACCCAGCGCGGCTCGGCCATCTGGTCGTAGATCTGGCGCAGGACCGGGGCCATCTTCTGCGTGACGCGCCCGGCGACGATCATCAGATCGGCCTGCCGCGGCGTCGCGCTGAAGCGCTCCATGCCGAAGCGGGCGATGTCGTAGCGGGAACCGCCGACCGTCATCATCTCGATCGCGCAGCAGGCGAGGCCGAAGGTCGCGGGCCAGAGCGAGTTCTTGCGCGCCCAGTTGACGAGGCCTTCGAGGCTGGCCAGCAGGATGCCGTTGGGGAGTTTCTCTTCGAGGCCCATGGGTCTAGTTCCAATCCAGGCCGCCGCGCCGCCACACGTAGGCGTACGCGAAGCCGACCGTCGCGATGAACAGCAGGATCTCCACCAGGCCGAACGTGCCCAGCGCGTCCGCCTGCACGGCGAACGGGTAGAGGAAGACCATCTCGATGTCGAACAGGATGAACAGCATCGCGGTGATGTAGTACGCGACCGGCATCCGCCCGGCGCCGACGAGCGGCTGCGGCGACGGCTCGATGCCGCACTCGTAGGCGGACAGCTTGGCCTTGTTGTAGCGGCTGGGGCCGACGAGCGGGCCCAGCAGGACCGAGAGCACGGCGAAACCGAGCGCCAGGACGAACAAGATCACGATGGGCAGGTAGGGCTTCAGGCTCGGGGCCTCTTGCGCCAGCTGCACCGTTTCGGTCCGGGTCAGCAACGTCAGCACGGGGTCTTCGCCATCCTTTCCGCGCCGCTGCGGTTGTGCTTGTGGTGGGGAACCGCTTGGCCTCGTCGGCACCCTAAGGGACCTGGGTCACACCGCCGAGGGTCAGGGTCTCCTTACGGCCCGTGGCTGGACCGGGGACGCCTTGTGAAATAGTTCACAAGCCACTCGGCGCGGATGTGAAGGGATTCACAAAGCATGGGGGGAGTCTAGGACGCGACTCACACTCTTGTCCCTAGGCCCCCGTGTTATAAGGGTGCCCTAAGTTCCGCCGCCATCGTTGTCACGGCGCGATGACAGCCCGCGCGCGACCTGCGCGAAGGCCGTTCAAGATCGCCATGTGGCCGGACAATCCGGACGTCGGCGTGTGAGCTATCCCACTGACCGCACGGCCAACTTGCTAGGCCACTCGTGTGTCCGCGCGCGCCCAACCCCGAGCTTTCTCTAGGAAAGATGCGTCTGGAGGGCCCTCGGACGCATCTTTCCTAGGGAAAGTGACGGGTTTGAGGGGGTTCAGCGGGGGGAGGGGGTGGCGCGGGCCAGGGCCGAGATCAGGCGGTCGACGCCGTCGCCGCCCTTGGCGTCGTAGCAGCCGGACAGGCCCTTGTAGACCAGCGGCAGCAGCTTGTTGATGCGCAGCCCGTACTTCGTGCAGGCGTGCATGATCTTCGGCTTGCCGATGATCTTCGCGAAGACGTTGCCCAGCTGGTAGTAGCCGCCCATCAGCTCGCGGACCGCCCGCGGGTACGCCTCCAAAGCACGCTCACGGGAGGGGCCTTCACGGCGCGCCAAAGCCTGCACGACGACCTCCGCCGCGATCTGCGCGGACTCCATCGCCGCCGAGATGCCCTCGCCGTTGAACGGGCTGACCATGCCGCCCGCGTCGCCCAGCAGCAGGAGCCCGTCGCGGTAGTGCGGGGTGCGGTTGAAGCCCATCGGGAGGCCGGCGCCGCCGACCTTGCCGATCGCGTTCTCCTCGCGGTAGCCCCACTCCTCCGGCGTCCCGTCGAGCCACTGGCGCAGCAGCGCGCGGTAGTCGGTGTTCCGGAACGAGGCCGACGTCGAGAGCATGCCGAGGCCGACGTTCACCGTGCCGTCGCCCAGCGGGAACGCCCAGCCGTAGCCCGGCAGCAGCTTCGGGTCGCGCGGGTCGGAGCGGTCCCACAGCTCGAGGTGGCCCTCGATGAACGGGTCGTCGTGGCGCGGGCTCTTGTAGTACTGGCGCACTGCCACGCCCATCGGGCGCTTCTCGTTCTTCTGGATGCCGACGCTCAGCGCGAGCCGCGCGGACACGCCGTCGCAGGCCAGGACCAGCGGCGCGCGGTAGTGCACCGGCGTCTTCTCCGGGCCGACCTTCGCCTCGACGCCGACCACGCGCCCGCTCGCGTTCGTGATCGCGCTGGTGACGGTGGTGCGCTCGTACAGCCGCGCGCCGGCCTTCACCGCGAGCTTCGCGAGGAGGTCGTCGAAGTCGTGGCGGGTGCGGGAAACGCCGTACGGCGGGTAGCTCGTGAGGTCCGGCCAGTCGAGCTCCAGCGTGAGGTCGCCGGTGACGATGCGCAGGCCGCGGCTGTGCACCCAGCCGGCGTCCTCGCTGGTGTCGATGCCCAGGTCGATGAGCTGCTTGACGCCACGCGGGGTCAGGCCGTCGCCGCAGACCTTCTCGCGCGGGAACTCGGTCTTCTCCAGCAGCAGTACGTCGACGCCCGCGCGGGCCAGGTAGGTGGCCACGGTGGACCCAGCGGGTCCGGCGCCGACGACGATGACTTCGGCGTCCTGGTCTGCGGTGCGTCGCGTCATACGCGCGAGTTTAGGCAGGCTTGCGCGCTCGGTGGATCGCCACGACGCCGAATGTGAGGTTCAACCACTCGACGTCGGCCCAGCCCGCGCTCGCGATGATCTCGCCGAGCGTGCGCTGATCCGGCCACGCCAGCATCGATTCGGCCAGGTAGGAGTAGGCCTCGGGGTTGGACGACGTCCGCTTGCCGACCCAGGTCAGCAGCTTCAGCATGAACCGCCGGTGGATGAACCGGATCGGCGCGAACGGCGGCGTCGACACCTCGCAGATCACCAGGCGGCCGCCCGGCTTGACGACGCGGGCGATCTCCGTGAGCGCGGCCTTCGTGTCGACGAAGTTGCGCAGCGCCAGGGAGATCGTCACGGCGTCGAAACTGTCGTCGGCGAACGGCAGGTTGAGCGCGTCGGCCGCGACCATCGGCACGTTGCGGTGCTTGCCCGCGCGGAGCATGCCGAACGAGAAGTCCGCCGCCAGGCACCAGGCGCCACCGCGGGCGTACTCGACGGTGGAGACCCCGGTGCCGGCGGCCAGGTCCAGGACCTTCTCGCCGCGGCGGGCGTCGAGCACGCGGGCGGTGGTGGTGCGCCAGCGGCGGTCGAAGCCGAAGGTCATGAACGAGTTCGCCCGGTCGTA
Organism: Amycolatopsis sp. SID8362; assembly: GCF_010550475.1. Lineage (NCBI taxonomy): Bacteria > Bacillati > Actinomycetota > Actinomycetes > Pseudonocardiales > Pseudonocardiaceae > Amycolatopsis > Amycolatopsis sp. SID8362. Next base: position 885 of record NZ_JAAGNB010001716.1, on the reverse strand, counting down.
CCCGTCCGCGACGCCGTCGAACATCGCGGCGACTTCGTGCGGGTCCTTGTCCAGGCTTGCGCGTGACATGACTTGAGATTAGTCGCGCGGCTTGACGAAGGTCGCGAGCACCAGCCAGACGAGCCCGCCGAAGCGCGCGACCGGGATCAACGGGTAGAGCACGTCGGTCAGCATGCTGAGCGCCGAAAGCCCGGCCAGTGCGGCGATGACGTAGCCGGTGACCGCGAGCCACTTCCGTTCCGCGCGCGCGACGTCGGCGATGAGCAGCGCGAGCGGGACCGCGAACCCGAACGCGCCGGCGGCGAAGGCCAGCGCGGTGAACGGGCGGGCGACGTCCGGGTTCTGCGCGGCCGTCCAGGTGGCGAGGCCGCTCAGCAGGAGCGAGCCCGACGCGAGCAGGCCGCCCGCGTAGCCGAGTTGCGGCGGTCTGGCCGCCGCCGTCCACGTCGCGAGGGACAGCCCGGCGCCGAAGACGACGAGGGCCAGCAGCTGGACGAGCCCCTGGTGGGCAGCGTCGTAGGCGGCGACCTCGGCGGCGGAGGAGTCCGGGCGGGTCCCGGTGGCGCCGAGGACTCCCCCGGCGACGGTGAACAGGGCGTAGGCGATGATCGCGATTCGTTTCATACCATAAACGATTACACTGGTGTAATCGATTGTCAACCGCTACGGTTCCAGACATGAACGGTTTCGGGAGCGCCTTCCTGCTGGCCCAGGTGGGCGCGCACGCGGCTCAGCGGTTCGCCGCGCGGATCGGCGAGCTGGACCTGACGCCGCCGCAGGTCGGGCTGCTGCGGCTGGTCGCCTCCCGGCCGGGGCAGAGCCAGCAGGCGATCGCGGCCCAGCTCGGCACGCCGGCGACGCGGCTGGTCGCGCTGGTCGACGGCC
>NZ_JAAGNB010001661.1:0-11268 GCF_010550475.1 Amycolatopsis sp. SID8362 | reverse complement strand
GGTCGCCGCGCGGGTGGCGGCACCGGACGCGACACGAGCGGCGACGCTCGCGGCGTTCGCCGCGCCGACTGCTTCCCTCGCGGCCGAGGCGGCTTTGTCTGCGGCATCGGCGGCCTGAACCGCAGCCGCGGAGGCAGCGTTCGCGTCGTCGTGCGCGTTCGCGCTCGCAGTCGCCGCCGCTTCGGCCGCCTGCTTGGCCAGCTGCGCCTCGGTCACCGCTCGAGCAGACGCGTCCTTGGACGCTTGCGTCTCCCTCGCCGCTTCCTCGCCGGCGTCTTTCGCCGCGCCAGCGAGCTGCGCGATGGTCGACGTCTCCAGGTCACGCGCCTCGGCGATCTCGCGATCGTGGTTGAGGAACTGGACGTACGCCTCGACGGTGTCGGCATCGAGAGCTCGCTGCGCGGCCGCACGGGTCTCGGGACCGCCAACGGCGAGGGCTTGGTCCACCCGGATCCGCTGGTCGAGCGCGTAGGGCCCCTTCCAACCAGTATCGAGGAAGGTCTCCAGCGCCTCGTCGGAGTCTGCGTCCAATGCCACCTGCGCGGCCTTCTGCAGCTGGGGACCGCCGACGGCGAGCATCTGGTCGACCCGGATCCGCCGATCCAGGCTCGACGGTTGTTGCCACCCCGCCGACAGGAACGTGGCGATCGCCGTGTCGTCAGTCGCGTCGAGTGCCCGCTGCGCGGCGCTCTTGATGGTCGGGCCACCCGAGGCCAGCATCCGGTTCACGCTGATCCGGTCATCTGCTTTGCGGTCCTGCGGCAGCTTGACGGTCAGAAAGGCGGCGATGTCGGCGTCGGTACCGATCAGAGCCGTCGCCGCGTCGGCCTTGACCGTAGGGCCACCCAGCTGCCAAAGCTGCACGACCCGGTCCCGGTCGGTCAACGGCGGAGCCGAGGTTTCCGACGGTTGTTCCGTATCGGCCAGCGCTGCCGGCGCGGTCAAGGCCCCCGCGAGCAACGCGACGACCAACAGGAGCAGCCTGACGGCCGTCCGGCCCGTTTCCCGGCGCGCGAACATCACCCAGTCCCCCTCGCATGAACCAAAGCTCGTACGGCCGAATGGCGCACGCAGATCCCCGACAAAGCTGCCGAAAAGAAGCAACCCCGTTCACGTTAGCCACGCGTTAACCCGTAGAAAATATGGTCTAGATCACTTCAGATTTCGGTAAATAAGTCGCCGCTTCATCCGATAGGCCTCGCGGTGCACACTGCGGTAAGACGCACGTAACGGACAGATCGGACTTCGATGAGAACGAGCTCGAAAGCTCTGCCGAGTATCGTTGCCGCCCTTGCGGTTACGACGTTTCTCGGCACCGCGACTCCGGCCACGGCCGCCGTCACGGCAACAGATCAGCAGACCGCGCCGGTGGAAGACTTCGCCTACCCCGGCGCGGCCGACATTCTGGCTGATTACGGAGTCACGCTGATATCAGGAGACGGACACCTGATTTTCGTGGATTGTTCGACTCCGCCCGACGGAAACCTCGGCCTGATCCGAGTCCGAACGACCGACGACCCCGTGACGACGCTGAACAAGACCCTCTGCTTCAAGGCTCTGGCACCTACGGCACAGCTGTCCCTGAAAGTGCCCGCGGTCTTCGAAATTCGCGGAGACGGCCAGGTCGCGGGGACGGGGCACCAGGTGACCGCGGACCTCACCACCGACACCGGCCAGCACACCTCGGTCACGGTCAAGCCCAGCGGGAGCACGCCGGTCGGGGTCGGCGCGGACCCCACCGGTCAGCCGACGACTTTGCTGCAATTGGTCGTCACGGGGATCCTGCCCGGCTCGGACCCCGGAACCGGTAGTCCCACGAGCGCACCCGGCTTCGCCGCGAAGGTCGCCATGGATGGTCGCGCGTGCAGCGGGGCGCTCGTTGAGCCCACGCTCGTACTCACGGCCGCGAGCTGCTTCCCGGAGAACCCCCAGGGCGGGGTGCCGACGAAGCAGACCACCGTCACCGTCGGTCGGCCCGATTTGTCCGGTACCGGTGGCCACGTAGCGAAGGTGACCGGCTTGATCGTCCGGTCCGACCGTGACGTCGCCCTGGCTCGCATCGACACCACGATCACCGATGTCACTCCACTTCCCCTGCCGACGACCGCAGGTGCACCCGGCACGGGTGAGATCCTCTCCGTCAGCGGGTGGGGACGCACCTCGGATACATGGGTCCCGAACCAGGCACACGTCGCGACGTTCACCGCGCCGGCCAGTACCGCGACGACCCTGTCGCTGACCGGGGCCAACGGCGCGGACGCCTGCAAGGGCGACGCCGGCGCGCCGGTCTTCCGCCAGAACGGGACCGTGGCGGCCGTCGTGAGCTCGTCCTGGCAGCACGGCTGCCTCGCCGAGACCGAGACGCGGCAAGGCACCACCGCCGCTCGCGTCGACGACCTCGGCAGCTGGATCCGGAGCCAGGCGATCACCGGCACCGCGAAGGCCGTCGGCCACGGTGTCACGCTCTCCTGGACCCCGCTGGCCGCCTCCGACGACGCGACCTACTCCATCTACGCCAACTCGGCGGGTCCGGCGACCAACAGTGCGACGCAGCTGATCGGCACCACGAAGGCCGCCACGTTCCTGCACTCCGCAACCTCGCGCAAGACGTGGTCGTACCTCGTCGTCGCGTCGGGCGGCGCCGCCAGCCCGCAGTTCACCGCCACCACCGGACCGCGGTCGCTGAGCGACTTCACCGGTGACGGCAAGGCCGACGTCGCCACCTTCACCCGCGGCTCCGCCGGCGACGTCTTCGTGGCCGCCTCCGACGGGACGAAGTTCAACGGCACCAGTGCGTTGTGGCACGACCGGTTCTCGGTCGGTACCGAGATTCCGCTGTCCGGCGATTTCAACGGTGACGGCAAAGCGGACGTGGCCACGTTCAGCCGCGGCAGCACCGCCGACGTCTACGTCGCGCTTTCCGACGGGACGAAGTTCGACGGCAACGGTGTGCTGTGGGACGACTTCTTCGCGGCCAACAGTGAAACCCCCGCGGTCGGGGACTTCAACGGCGACGGCAAGGACGACATCGCCACCTTCACCCTCGGCACGAGCGGTGACGTCTACGTCGCGCTGTCCGACGGCACCAAGTTCGGCGCCAGCTCGATCTGGCACGGCGACTTCGGTTTCGGCGCCGAACAGCCCTACGTCGGCGACTTCAACGGCGATGGCAAGGACGACGTCGCCGTCTTCACCCGCGGCACCGGTGGTGACGTCTACGTCGCGCTCTCCGACGGCACCAAGTTCGTCGGCAACGGCGTGAAGTGGCACGACAACTTCGCCTTCAACAGCGAAATCCCCGCCATCGGGGACTTCAACGGCGACGGCAAGGACGACATCGCCACCTTCACCCGGGGCACCGCCGGCGACGTGTTCGTCGCGCTGTCCGACGGCACGAAGTTCGTCGGCAACAGCATCAAGTGGCACGAGTACTTCGCGGCGAACGACGAAATGCCGGGTACCGGCGATTTCAACGGCGACGGCAAGGATGACGCCATCACCTTCACCCGGGGCACCGCCGGTGACGTCTACGTCGCCTTGTCGACCGGCGCGAAGTTCGACGCAGGCACCGCCTGGCACGGCAACTTCGCCTTCAACACCGAAGTCCCGGTCCCCCGGGCCATCGCGATCCTCTGAGTGACGGCGGGCGGGCCCGGTGGGCCCGCCCGCTGTTGCTAGGCTCCGAGGATCGACAGGTGATCACCCGCGGCCCGTGCCGCCCGCTGGTCCCCGCCTCCGGCGCGCGTCGACATCACCCCTTGGTACGAGGAGCCTGTCCCGGATGAGCACGGTCGTCGCCGACGGAGCAACCGCCCCGCTCGTCGAGCACCCGGCATCGAGGCGCGTGCGGCTCGGCAACTGGCTCGTGCTCGGGCTCACGATCGCCGTGTTCGCGGTGCTCGCCTGGAACCGGCGCTGGATGAGCGACGACGGGCTGATCGTCCTACGGACGGTTCGCCAGATCCTGGCCGGCAACGGACCGGTGTTCAACGCCGGCGAGCGGGTCGAGTCGAACACCAGCACGCTCTGGACCTACCTGCTGGTGGCCTTCGGCTGGATCCCCGGGCTGCGGCTCGAATGGCTCGCGGTGGTCCTGGGCCTGCTGTGCTCGACCGGCGGCCTGCTGCTGGCTCTCGACGGCACCCGGCGGCTCGTCGGTTCCGCACTCGTGGCTCCGGCCGGCGTCCTCGTGCTCATCGCCTTGCCGCCGTTCCGGGACTTCGCCACCTCCGGTCTCGAGACCGGCCTGATCACCCTGTGGCTGGGGACGACGTGGTGGCTGCTCGTCCGGCACGCGCGGCGCACGCCGGCCGGTCCGGTCTGGGGCACCGCGGTCGTCATCGGCCTCGGTGTGCTCGTCCGGCCGGACCTCGCGCTGTTCAGCGTGGCAGCCGGTGCCGGGTTGCTGGTGCTCGAATGGCGTGGCTGGCGCCAGGGCCTGCTGTGGGGCGCCGCCGCGGCCGCGCTGCCCGTGGCCTACCAGGTGTTCCGCATGGGCTACTACGGCCTGCTCACCCCGAACACCGCACTGGTCAAGGAGGCGTCGGGCGCCCTGTGGGGCCGCGGCTGGGCCTACCTGACCGACTTCGCCGCCCCCTACTACCTGTGGATCCCGCTCACCTTGTGCCTGCTCCTCGCCGGCCTGGGTCTGCGGCGGACCCGGATCGAGCGGCGGATGGCGGTCGTCGTGGCCGTTCCGCTGTTCGGCGGGCTCGCCCTGGCCCTCTACGTCGTGCGGGTCGGCGGCGACTTCATGCACGCGCGGATGTTGCTGCCCGCGCTCGTCAGCCTCCTGCTGCCGGTGCTGGTCGTCCGGCTCAGCCGGGTCACCGTCGTTCCGCTTCTCGCCCTCGGCATCTGGACGATCGTCGCCGCCGGGTGGCTTCGCACGAGCTACACCACCTTGCCCGCGGCCGAAGACGAGACGCTGGGCATCGCCGACGAACGAGCCGCCTACGTCGCCGCGAGCCGCCACGAGCACCCGATCCTGGCCGAGGACTTCGACGAATTCACCGCGCTCACCGACCCGATCAACGCGATGCTCGCCACCGGGCAGGCACCCGCCGTCCTCGTCCAGAACAAGCAGGGCGAGTGGCATCGCTACCCGACGACCAACGGCCACACCGTCGCCACCTTCTTCAACATCGGCGGCCCCGGCATGCTGCTGCCGCTCGACATGTGGGTGCACGACCCGATCGGCCTGGCCAACCCCGTGGCCGCGCACACCACCCCCTACCCCGGCCGCCGCATCGGCCACAACAAGTACGCGGGCACACCGTGGGAAGTCGCCGAGCTGACCGGGGAAACCCCGGTCGAGCTGACCGTGAACGGCGACTTCACCGTGCCCAGCATCGACGCCATCCGCGGCATCTTCGCGTGCCCGCCCAACCGGGACGTGCTCGACTCGGTCCGCGCGCCGCTCACCTTCGACCGGTTCCGGCAGAACCTCCTCCACGCCGGCGGCCGCACGGCGCTGCGCTACGACTACGACCCGCGCCACGCCACGCGCTGCAGCTGACTCCCCGTCACCGTCGGCAAGTTACCGACTTCGGTAGGTACCCAAAAATGTCCCACGGAACTTACTTTGTGCTCGTCGCCCGTATTCCGGGGCCGACATCCGGATCACCTGGCCGAAGGGCATTTTCATGCGAATGTCGAGGGCTGTTGCCGTGGTGGGTGCCGCCGCGGTGCTGGGCTTGGGCTCAGCGGGGGTTGCGGACGCCCAGCAGGACATCATCGGCGGGAGCACCGTCTCCTCCGCGCCGTGGGGCGCCCAGATCTACTGGAACGACGTCACCACCTACGGCGGGTTCGAGTGCTCGGGGACGATCATCGCCCCGCAGTGGGTGCTCACCGCGCGGCACTGCCTGAACTCGCCGGGCATGCACGTCAAGGTCGGCAACGTGACGCTCCAGCAGGGCACGAACGCCAACGTCGACCAGCAGAAGGCGTCGCCGAACGGGGACATCGCGCTGCTGCACCTGACGACCGCCGTGAACACCACGTACATGAAGCTCGGCACCGGCAACCCGCCGACCGGGGCCACCAACCAGATCTACGGCTGGGGCCGCACGCAGGGCACCAGCCCGCCCTCGAGCACCCTCAAGACCGCGAACGTGCGCGTGACCGGCACGAGCACGGACGCCTTCGGTGGCAAGGCCATCGCCAGCCAGGGCATCGACGGCTCGGCGTGGCACGGCGACTCGGGCGGCCCGCAGCTCTCCAACGGCGTCCAGGTCGGTGTGTGCTCCACGGGCAACAACTCCGGTTCGAACCCGCAGGGCACGCAGAACTACGCGAGCGTCGCGTCGAGCCGCAGCTGGATCCAGCAGACCGCCGGCGTCTGACCCGCGCCCGGGCCGGCCTCTCCGCCCGGGAGGCCGGCCCGGGGCATACTCGCGGCCATGGAGTTCGAGACGCAGGTGCTGCTCGGCGGCAAGACCGCGACCGGCCTGCCGGTGCCCGACGACGTCGTCGAGGCGCTGGGGGCAGGCAGGAAACCCGCGGTCACCGTCACGCTGGGCGGCCACACCTACCGCACGACGGTCGCGAGCCGGGGCGGGCGGTTCCTCGTGCCGCTCAGCGCGGAGAACCGGGAGAAGGCCGGGGTCGCCGCCGGGGACACCGTCAGGGTCGAGATCGCCCTCGACACCGCCCCGCGCGAGCTGGAGATCCCGCCGGACCTCGCCGAGGCGCTGGCCGCGGACGACACCGCGCGAGAGCGGTTCGAAAGCCTTTCCTACAGCGCGAAACAGCGGTTCGTACTGCCGATCGGCCAGGCGAAGACCGCGGAAACCCGGCAGCGGCGGGTCGCGAAGGTGATCACGGACCTCCGCGCCGGCCAGTGACCGTCAGTCCACAACGGACCGTCACAGCGCCGCCTTGTCCGGTTTCCCCGACGGCGCAACGGGAACCGCGCCCACGAAGCTGAACCGCGCCGGAACCGCCGCCTCCCCCAGCTCGGCCGCCACCGCCTTGCGCACCTCCGCCAGGTCCGGCTCACGGCCCGGCACCGGGACCACGAACGCGTGCGCCGCTTCGCCCGTCCGCGGGTCCGGGACCGCCACCACGTACGCCTGGTCGACGTCCGGGTGTGCCGCGATCGCGCGCTCGATCGGGCCGGTGTAGTGGATGATCGCGTTCACGATCACCACGTCGCGGGCCCGGCCCGACAGGTGCAGGTACCCCGCCGAATCCAGGTGCCCGAGGTCCTGCGTCCGCACCCAGCCGTCGCGCAGCACCGACGCCGTCGTCTCGGGATCGCGCCAATAGCCCGAAAACGCCGACGGGGTGCGCACCCAGATCTCGTCGCGGACGTCGATTTGCACCGTGTCACAAGGCTTTCCGACCGAGCCGATCCCCTCGTTGGCCCGGCAGATCGTCAGCATCCCGGTCTCGGTCTGCCCGTAGGCGTGGTGCATCGCGGGCCCGATCCGCTCGGCTGCCTCGGCCAGTTTGTGTTGCGGTACCGGGGATCCCGCGACGATCAGCGCCCGCAACGCGCTCAGGTCAACAGGCGCGTCGCGCAGGTCGTCCAGGATCCGGTGCAGCCGAGGCACAGTCGTCAAGGCCGCGGTGATCCCCAGGCGCGGGAGCACGCCGGGGAAGTCCGGCAGCCCCTCCGGGATCACCGCGGTGCCGCCGGACATCAGGGAAACCCCCAGCTGCTCGACCATCACCGCGCTGGCCAGGGAGCCGAACAGCAGGTACCGCCCGAACTTCGCGCCCAGCCGCTCGTGGGCCGTGCCGGGCAGCGGCGGCCGCCAGACGCGGCCGTCGGTCAGGGCGCGGTAGCTGTAGGCCACGCCCTTCGGGACGCCGGTGCTGCCGCTGGTGAACACCACCGTCGCGATGTCCTCGAGCCGCGCGCCCGGCAGCGGCTCCTCGTACTTCCCCAGCAACGCGGACCCGATCCGCAGCACCGGCACACCGGTGTCCACCACCTCCACCGAGCCGTCCACGACCAGCGCCGAGACGTCGGCGAGGACGTGCCGCAGCTGCGCCTCCGGCAGCCCGGCCCGGACGGCGACCGCGCGGCCGCCGAGCACGTGCACCGCGATCAGCGCGGCGAACCCCTCGGGGGTGACGGCGGTGGCGAGGCCGACGCCGTCGCCGGCACCGAGCCCGGCCGCCCGCAGGCCCGCGGTGAACCGGCCGATCAGCTCCCGCAGCTCGCCGCGCGACGTGACGCGGGAACCGTGTTCGAACGCGGGAACGTCCGGAGCGCGCTCCAGCTCGTCCAGCAGAGCCTGCGGGTGGACCATCTCGACCGCCTTTCGCCCGGGGGTCCCGGTCTACCGGGCGGATCTCAGAATTTCGGCAGAAGGCCGCACGGCCACCGCCGCCGCCCCCGCGACCGCCAGCGCCAGCGCGAAGGCCGCGGCGAGGGTCCAGAAGTCCGGGTGGACGATCGACTGCCCGCGCTGGGCCTGCCAGGTGAGCAGGGCCAGCAGGCCCGCGTAGCCCGCGCCGGCGATCCGGACGACCCGCCGCCGGACGGCGTCGGCGGACAGCACCGGGTACCGGCGGGCCAGCAGGAGCAGCCCGAACGCGACCAGCGGCAGCACCTGCAAGCCGTGGATGCCGACGAAGTGCGGGATACGCATGTCCCCGCCCGCGGTGCTCCAGCCGAGCACCGGCAGCCCGGGCCCGCCGTCCTCGACGCCGACGGAATGGGCGCCGAACGTCGAAGGCTTGCCACCCGCGTCGAGCACGGCCCGCTGTGCCGGCGAAGGCGAGAACATCAGCATCGCGACGCCCATCCCGGCCAGCGCCAACCCGGTCCCCCAGCGCAACGCCGACGTCAGCGCCCGGTCCGGCAGGCGCTGGAACAGCAGCAGCACGACCACGGCGGCGGTCATCAGCCACGCCGCGTAGGCCCCACCCGCGACGACGTTGTTGATCATCACGTCGGCCGGGGTCGCCTTGTTGAAGTGCAACGTGGTGCCGCGGAAGATCATCTGCACCACGATCAGCCCGACGTCCAGGCCGATTCCGGCGGCGAACACCGTGCCGAACCACCAGCCCGCGCGCCGGCCGCGGCGCACGTGGGTCAGCAGCCAGGCCAGCGTCAGCGCGTACAGCCCGACCGAGACCGAGAACTTGAACGGCTTGAGCCAGACCGGCGCATTGACCAGCGTGCGATCATCGAAGAACAGGCCGAGCAGCGACGCCGCGCACAGCACCCCCATCACCCCGGCGAGCACCACCAGCGGGCGGTGCCACGACCGGAGCGTGACCAGCGGATTTCCCTTGTCTGCCATGGCATACAGCCTGGCGCCGGGCCGGCCGCCGGGCACTGGAGCACGCCCCCGGCCCGGGGTGGGGCAGCCCCTACCGATCCCCTGTGGGTAATAGTGCCGTCACTACGACCGGCAGTTGTGCCGTTTGACCGCACTGGCCTCTTTTCTAGCGTGACTTTCACACCGCGCGGACCACCGCGCCAGGGGAATTCGCTTCAGGAAGGAGGTGGCCCGTCGATGTCCAGTCCGGGATTCCAGGCAGATTCCGCTGCCATGACGCGCGCCGTCCAGGGTTTCGAGGAAACCGCGACGAACGCCAAGTCCACGATGGCCAGCTTGGAGTCCGAGCTGACCGAGGCGCTGCGCAACTACAAGGGTGACCAGGCCGTGGCGTTCTGGGACCTGCAGCGCCGTCTCCAGGAGAAGATGACCGTGGCCGTGAAGGAGCTCGACACCATGTCGCAGCTCGTCCACACCAGCCACCAGAACTACGGCCGCGGCGACGCCGACGTCCACCAGAGCTTCCAGGGGGTCGGCAACTCCCTCGAGGGCTCGGGCGTGATCCCCCGCCTCAACCCCTGACCCGAGAGGACGCCCACCATGGCCGACGTCGTCGAAATCAATTTCGCCGCGCTGCAGCACAGCTCGGCATCCCTGGCCGCCAAGGCCAAGGCGCTCACCTCGCAGCTGGAGCAGCTGCACCAGAACCTGCAGCCGATCACCGCGACCTGGTACGCCTCCGGCAGCTCCGCCGGTGACGCGGCCCGCCAGTCGGAGACCCGGCTGCGCCAGGCCACCGCGGACATCGTCGCCATCATCGCGCAGTTCGGCGGCAAGGTCGGCGAGGCCCACGACCTCCAGCAGTCGCTGGAGAACCGCAACCAGGGGCTGTTCGCGGGCTGATCCGCGCCCAGACGTCGGTCGGCCGGTGCGGGAAACCCCCCGCTCGCACCGGCCGACCGGCTTTCCCCATGTCCGCCCAGTCGCGCCCAGAGAGCCGGGACCGATGCCAGACCAGTCGTACTACGTCCACCTGGAATCGCTGAAGGACTTCGTGCGGGAGCTGGAAACCCAGATCCACGCGATGTCGAAACCGAACGACTTCCTGCTCACCCTCGGCGCTGAGCCGCTGTTGTTCGGCGAGTTCGGCGAAGCCGGGTCGCTGGCCGACGCGCACCGCGCCGCCGTCTCGGAGATGCAGGGCCTGCTCGACCAGGTCCGCAGCGCGATCGGCTTCGCGCAGGACGTGACCACCACGGTCGCCGACGGCTACGAGCACGCCGACCAGGCCGTGGCCGGGGACCTGCACCACTCGGGTGCCGTCACCAACCTGCTCGACCCGGTGCTCGGGCTGCTGGGCCTCGGTGACTCGGACGGGAGCCGCAAGGGATGACGAAGAACACCGCGCACACGAACTTCGCCGCGTACAGCCACCAGCAGCTGTACGCGATGCTCCAGGCCGGCGACCCGAACAGCGCGCGCCACGCCGCCGACAAGTGGAAGTCCGCCGCGCTGCACCTGCACGAGCAGGCCCACAACCTCAACTCGGAGCTGACCGAGTTCAAGGACCAGTGGACCGGTGGCGCGGCCGACCAGTACCAGCACATGATCATCGACCTGGCGAACGGCATCTCCAAGGTGGCGCAGACCGCCGAGTCGATGAACGTGATGCTGGGCGACGCGGCCGACGCGCTGGTGAAGGCCAAGAAGGAGATGCCGCCGCCGGTTTCGGTGCCGGACGTCTCCCCCGCCGACGTCGCGCTCGCGGTGAACCCGCCGCTGCTGCCGCCGGACGCGTCCCCCGCGGTGATGCAGGCCGCCGCGCAGCAGCGCCAGCAGGCGATCGCGAACGTCGAGGCCCAGCAGTCCGCGGCCAACGCGGCCGGGTCGGCGCACGGCAAGGCGATCGTCGTCATGACCGAACTGGCCGGGGAGTACACCGTGGCCGAAGAGTCGATCCCGGCGTCGCCGAACGCGGTCCCGGTGCCCGCGACCCCGCCCACCGGCGGCGGTGGCGCCGGGAGCG
>NZ_JAAGNB010001604.1:0-12963 GCF_010550475.1 Amycolatopsis sp. SID8362 | reverse complement strand
GGCAGCAGCAGGCCCGCGCCCAGCGCGCCGGCGGCCGTGCCGAGCACGTTCGCGACGCTCGGCAAGCCGCTCCAGCCCGGCCCGCTGCCCGCGGCGACGATCAGCGTCGCCGCCGTGCTCAGGCCGACCGTCGCGGTGTTGAGCAGCGCGACACCAGCGAACAACGCTCCCACGGACCGCGCCCGGCCGGTCATCGTCAAAGTCCCCATGACCAGCAACTTTAGGAACTTCGGTGGCACGTTCGAAGGAGCCGTGAACGGCAAATGCGTGGCCCCGGCCGCGGTTCGGAAGGAAAATGGGGCCCATGACCTTCCGTTCGGAAAAGCCGCTGGACGACGTCGACTGGCGGCTGCTGGACCTGCTGCAGGCCGACGGGCGGCTGTCGTTCAAAGAACTGGGCCGCCGGATCAACCTGTCAGCGCCGGCGGTGGCCGAGCGGGTGCGGCGGCTGGAGGAGACCGGGGTGATCACCGGCTACCGCGCGCGGGTCGACGCGCGGCGCGCGGGCCAGCCGCTGCAGGCGTTCGTCGAGATGCGCTGCGCGCTGGGCAGCTGCCTGCTGAAGACGTCGAAGTCCGAGGACTACCCGGAGGTCGTGGAGATCCACCGCCTCTCCGGCGATTACTGCACGATGCTGAAGATCCGGGCGGCGTCGCTGGAGCACTTCGAGGGCCTGCTGGAGCGGCTGGGCAAGCACGGCGAGCTGCGGTCGTCGGTGGTGCTGTCGACGCAGTTCGAAGGACGGCCGGTGCAGCCGCCGTCCGACGACTTCCTCCGCGCGACGGCGTCGGAAGGCTGGTCCTGACCGGTTGGCGGCTGTCCGCCGGGTGCCGAGCTGGTAGACGAGAGGGATGCCGATCTTCCGCGCGTTGGTCGTGGCCCTGACCGCCTCGGCCGCCATCGCCGTCCCCGCTCAGGCCGCACCCGCTTCCGGGTTCGTCGCGCTGTCCGACGTGGCGCCGTCGATCCTGCAGGACATCCGCTACGCCACCCGGCACAACTTCGTCGGGCAGCGGATCGACGGGTACCTCGAGCCCACCTGCATCCTGACCCGCCAGGCGGCCGACGGGCTGCGGCAGGCCCAGGCGCAGGTGCTCCGGCAGGGCTACACGCTCAAGGTGTACGACTGCTACCGGCCGCAGCGCGCGGTCGACCACTTCGTGCGGTGGGCGAAGGACCTCGCCGACGAGAAGATGAAGGCCGAGTTCTACCCGAACGTCGAGAAGGACCGGCTGTTCGAAGAGGGGTACATCGCCGAGAAGTCCGGGCACAGCCGCGGCAGCACCATGGACCTCACGCTGGTGAAGCTCCCAGCCCGCCACCAGCGGCCGTACCTTCCCAGCGAACCGCTGAAGCCGTGCTTCGCGCCGCAGGACCAGCGGTTCCCGGACAACATGGTCGACATGGGCACCGGGTACGACTGCTTCGACCCGCTGGCCCACACCGACAACCCGGCGATCACGGGCGTCGCCCGCACGAACCGCGACCTGCTGCGGAACGCCATGACGACGGCGGGGTTCCGGAACCTGCCCGAGGAGTGGTGGCACTTCACGCTGAACGGCGAACCGTTCCCGGACACGTACTTCGACTTCCCGGTCTCCCACCGCGGCCTGCGCTGACGACGGCGGCCCCGGTCCACTGTGGACCGGGGCCGTCGTTTCCGTTGGTCAGGCCGAGCGACGCCGGCGAGCGCCGAGCACGAGGCCACCGCCGAGCCCCAAGGCGATCAGCGCGAGCGCGCCGATCCCGAGCACATCGACGCCGGTGCTGGCGAGGCCACTGCCGCCGGTGTCCCCGCCACCGGTCCCACCGGCGGCGGGGGTGGTCGACGCCGGGGTGGTGACGGTGCAGTCCGCGGGGTTGACCGGCACGGCCGGCGCCGGAGCGTCGCCCTGCTCGGCGTCGACCCGCCACACGCGGTGGTTCTCCGGCGGGCCCCAGACGGTGATCGGCATCGGGTTGTACTGGATCTTCCAGCCCTTCGGCGGCAGGAAGAACAGCTGGTACGCCGGCCCCGGCGCGACATCGCGGAACTCGAAGTGCCCCTTCGCGTCGGTGGTCCGCTCGCCCGTGACCGGGCAGTGCTGATCGGACACCAGCACGACCTTGACCCCGGCGAGGCCCTGCTTCACCTGGCCCTGGTCGTCGTACACGCCGACGTTGCCTTCGACGATCGCCTTAGCTCCCGGAACCGCGGCTTGGGCGCGGGCCTGCGCGTGGTTCTCGATGTCGACTTCCTCGTAGCCGAAGTCGCAGGCGGCCACCACGATGCCGCGGTTGAGGGCGGCGGCGGGCACGGCCTCGGTCACGTCGAAGGTGCGCGTCCCACCGGGGGCGATCGTCACCCCGTCCGCGGCGAGGTCTCCCCAGCCGGGGCCGCGGCCGCTCAGGATGTACGGGTCGCCGATCCGGTTGCAGGCGGCAGTGATGCCGGTGAGCGGGATCGGGCCGGAGTTCGCCAGCGTTACGGTGACGTGGGCGAGTTCGCCGACCTGGTAGCTGTTCTCGGTGAAGGCCATCGACGCCTTGAGCGCGCCGTTCAGCGGCGGTGCCCCGCGGACGTCCAGGTGGGTGTCCGCGCCGATCCGGACGACCCGGAACGGGATCAGCCAGCCGTCGACGACCTGGCCGCCGAGGTAGTACTCCGCACCCGGGACGTCGAAGGCGATCGTCCCGTCCGGGCCGCTCGTCGCGGTGTGCGTGGCGCTGCCGTTGACGTAGCGCAGGGTGAGCTTGGCGCCAGCCAGCTCCTCGCCGGCGTCGCGCTTGCCGTTGCCGTTCTTGTCGCCGTAGACGACACCTTCCGCGTGACCGGGCGCCGGGACGACCTTCGCGTCCGCGGAGAACTCGCCGACGCCGAAGTGGGTCGCGTCGAACACGACACCCCGCAGGACGGTGGTGGTCTGGTCGACCTCGCGGACCTTCCCGGTGCCGTGGAACACGAACGACTTGCCGGGCTCGAGGTCGACGCCGGGATTGGCGGACGTGAGCGGCCCCCAGCCCGGGTCGTACGGGACGAACAGGTCGGTCGGCTCGATCATGTGCTGCGAAACCCAGAGGCCCTTCGCGGTGGTCGAGCCGGTGTTCGTCAGCGTGACGGTGAAGTGGACGTCCTCCGCGGTCGTGTAGGTCGTCTTGTCCAGCGAGGCCGACACCTCGACCTGAGCGCGCTGCGGTGGCTCGGCCTGCTTCGGCGCCACCGGCGTGGTGGACGCCGGCGTCGGCACCGCGGAACTGCTCGGCGGCGGCGCTTCCGAAGTGGACGGCGCGGTCGAGACCGGCTCTTCCTGCGCCCCGGCCGGTACGGCGAACACGCCGGTCAACGCCGATGCGGTGGCGAGCACGGCGGCGTAGACCGCCGCTCTTCGCACGATGGATCTGTTCACGAAGTGACACCCCTGATTACCCGTTGGATACGCGCAAAGCCCCCGAACCGCGTGAACCTGACCAACCTAGTCCGGTCGGCGGCCATTTCGGATATCACTTCGGAAACGGGAAAAGCCCCCGCCGGAAACCCGGCAGGGGCCTTTCTCGTTGACTCAGCTTCAGCGGAAGTCGCGGCCGAAGTCGTAGTCGTCCAGCGGGACCGCGGCACCGGTGCCCGTACCGAACACGTCCGGGGTGTAGTAGCCGTCGTCGTAGGACGGGATCGCGTAAGCGGCGACCCGCGCCTCCTCGGTCGGCTGCACCTGGATGTTGCGGTACTTGTTGATGCCCGTACCGGCCGGGATCAGCTTACCGATGATCACGTTCTCCTTGAGGCCCACGAGCTTGTCCGAGCGGCCATTGATGGCCGCGTCGGTCAGGACTCGCGTGGTCTCCTGGAACGAGGCCGCCGACAGCCACGAGTCCGTGGTCAGCGACGCCTTCGTGATGCCCATCAGCACCGGACGGCCCGAAGCCGGCTCGCCGCCCTCGGCGACCGCGGCCCGGTTCGTCGCCTCGAACTTGGTCCGCTCGGGCAGCTCGCCCGGGAGGAAGTCCGTGGCACCGGAGTCGATGATCGTCACGCGGCGCAGCATCTGCCGCACGATGACCTCGATGTGCTTGTCGTGGATCGACACACCCTGCGCCCGGTACACCTTCTGGACCTCGTCCGTCAGGTGCATCTGCGCCTCGCGCGGCCCCATGACCCGCAGGACCTCGTGCGGGTCCGGCGTGCCTTCGAGCAGCTGCTGGCCGACGTTGACGTGGTCGCCGTCGCCCAGCGGGCCGTTCGGGGTGTTCGCGAGCCGCTGACGCTTGGACAGCTTGTCGAAGACGATCTCTTCGCCGCCGTCGTCCGGGATCAGCGTGATCTTCCAGAACCGCTCGCTCTCCTCGATGCGCACGCGGCCATCGACGTCGGCGATCGGCGCCTTGCCCTTCGGCACACGAGCTTCGAAGAGCTCCTGCACACGGGGCAGACCGGTCGTGATGTCGTCACCGGCGACACCACCCTGGTGGAACGTACGCATCGTCAGCTGCGTACCGGGCTCACCGATCGACTGGGCCGCGACGATACCCACGGCCTCGCCGACGTCGACGAGCTGACCGGTCGCCATCGAGCGGCCGTAGCAGGTCGCGCAGATGCCGACGGCCGACTCGCAGGTCAGCACCGAGCGGACCTTGACCTTCGAGATGCCGCTGGAGAGCAGCTTCTCGATGGCTGGGTCGCCGATGTCGTCGCCCGCGTTCAGCACGACGTTGCCCTTGGCGTCCACCGCGTCCGTCGCGAGGTTCCGCGCGTACACCGAGGTCTCGACGTGCTGGTCGCGCAGGACCTTGCCGTCGCCGATGTCCTCGCCGATCGGCATCATGATGCCGCGGGTGGTGCCGCAGTCGATCTCGCGGACGATGACGTCCTGCGAGACGTCCACCAGACGCCGGGTCAGGTAACCCGAGTCGGCGGTACGGAGCGCCGTGTCCGCCAGACCCTTCCGGGCACCGTGCGTCGCGATGAAGTACTCCGCCACCGACAGGCCTTCACGGAAGTTGGCCTTGATCGGACGCGGGATGTACTCACCCTTCGGGTTCGACACCAGGCCACGCATGCCGGCCAGGGACCGGACCTGCGTCATGTTGCCCGCCGCGCCCGACTTCACGATCATGGCGATCGGGTTGTCGTCCGGCAGCGCCGTCTCCATGATCTTGTGGACCTCTTCGGTGGCCTGCGTCCACACCTTGACGAGCTCGTTGTTGCGCTCGGTGTGCGACAGCTGACCGCGCTGGTAGCGCTTCTCCACCTGGGAGGCCTTGCCCTCGTACTCGTCGAGGATGGCCTTCTTGCCCACCGGGGTGAGCACGTCCGAGATGGCGACGGTGACGCCCGAACGGGTCGCCCAGTAGAAGCCGGCGTCCTTCAGGCGGTCCAGGGTCTGCGCGACCTGGGTCATCGAGTACCGCTCGGCGAGGTCGTTCACGATCGCGGCCTGACGCTTCTTCGGCATCGGCTCGTTGATGAACGGGTAGTCCGCCGGCAGCAGCTCGTTGAACAGCACGCGGCCCAGGGTCGTCTCGGCCAGCCACGCCTTGCCCGGCTCCCAGCCCTTCTCCGCGAGCGCCGCTTCGTCGGCCTTGGCCGGCTGGCGGTCGGTGACGCGGATCTTGATCGGGGCGTGCAGGCCCAGCGCCTTGCGGTCGAAGGCCATGATGGCCTCGGCCGGCGACGAGTACGCGTTGCCCGCGCCCTCGGCCTTCTCGTTGAGGCGGGTCAGGTGGAACAGGCCCGTCACCATGTCCAGACGCGGCATGGCGAGCGGACGGCCCGACGCCGGCGAAAGGATGTTGTTCGCCGACAGCATCAGGATCCGGGCCTCGGCCTGCGCCTCGGCCGACAGCGGCAGGTGCACCGCCATCTGGTCACCGTCGAAGTCCGCGTTGAACGCCTCGCAGACCAGCGGGTGCAGCTGGATGGCCTTGCCCTCGACCAGCTGCGGCTCGAAGGCCTGGATGCCGAGGCGGTGCAGCGTCGGCGCGCGGTTCAGCATCACCGGGTGGCCGGTGATGACCTCTTCCAGCACGTCCCACACCTGCGGCCGCGAGCGCTCCACCATCCGCTTGGCGGACTTGATGTTCTGCGCGTGGTTCAGGTCGACCAGCCGCTTCATGACGAACGGCTTGAACAGCTCGAGCGCCATGTCCTTCGGCAGGCCGCACTGGTGCAGCTTCAGCTGCGGGCCGACGATGATGACCGAACGGCCCGAGTAGTCGACGCGCTTGCCGAGCAGGTTCTGGCGGAACCGGCCCTGCTTGCCCTTGAGGAGGTCGGACAGCGACTTCAGCGGCCGGTTGCCCGGGCCGGTGACCGGACGCCCGCGGCGGCCGTTGTCGAACAGCGCGTCGACGGCCTCCTGCAGCATCCGCTTCTCGTTGTTGACGATGATCTCGGGCGCGCCGAGGTCGATCAGCCGCTTGAGGCGGTTGTTCCGGTTGATCACCCGGCGGTACAGGTCGTTCAGGTCGGAGGTCGCGAAGCGGCCACCGTCCAGCTGCACCATCGGACGCAGGTCCGGCGGGATGACCGGGACGGCGTCGAGCACCATGCCGCGCGGGTCGTTGCCGGTGGCCTGGAACGCCGCGACGACCTTGAGCCGCTTCAGCGCGCGGAGCTTCTTCTGCCCCTTGCCGTTGCGGATCGTGTCGCGCAGGCTCTCGGCCTCCGCGGCGACGTCGAACTCGGTGGCCAGCTTCTGGATGGCCTCCGCGCCCATGCCGCCGGTGAAGTACTCGCCGTAGCGGTCGACGAGCTCGCGGTAGAGCAGCTCGTCGGCGATCAGCTGGCGGGTGTCGAGCTTCGTGAAGGTCGTCCAGACCTCCTCGAGGCGGTCCAGCTCGCGACCGGCGCGGTCACGCAGCTGGCGCATCTCGCGCTCGCCGCCTTCCTTGACCTTGCGGCGGACGTCGGACTTGGCGCCCTCCGCCTCCAGCTCGGCCAGGTCGGCTTCCAGCTTCTGCGCGCGGGCCTCGATGTCCGCGTCACGCTTGGTCTCGAGGTTCTTGCGCTCGACGCCGATCTCGTTCTCGAGGGTCGGCAGGTCGTTGTGGCGCAGCTCCGTGTTCACGCCGGTGATGACGTAAGCAGCGAAGTAGATGATCTTCTCGAGGTCCTTCGGCGCCAGGTCCAGCAGGTAGCCGAGGCGCGAGGGAACACCCTTGAAGTACCAGATGTGGGTGACCGGGGCGGCCAGCTCGATGTGGCCCATCCGCTCGCGGCGCACCTTGGCGCGGGTCACCTCGACGCCGCAGCGCTCACAGATGATGCCCTTGAAGCGGACGCGCTTGTACTTGCCGCAGTAGCACTCCCAGTCCCGGGTCGGGCCGAAGATCTTCTCGCAGAAGAGGCCGTCCTTCTCGGGCTTGAGCGTCCGGTAGTTGATGGTCTCCGGCTTCTTGACCTCGCCGTACGACCACTGACGGATGTCGTCGGCCGTGGCGAGACCAATGCGGAGCTCATCGAAGAAGTTGACGTCCAGCACGTCTAGATCCCCTTGGGGTTGTTTCGGCTAGAGAGGGGTGGCGGGCGAGGCGGGGCCCACGGGAGGCAGGCCCCGCCTCAGCTCGCGATCAGTGCACGACGTCGTCCACCGAGGGCGACTCGTTGCGGGACAGGTTGATGCCGAGGTTGGCCGCGGCGCGCTCGAGGTCCTCGTCGTCGGAGTCGCGCATCTCGATCGCCGCGCCGTCGCTGGAGAGCACCTCGACGTTGAGGCACAGCGACTGGAGCTCCTTGAGGAGCACCTTGAACGACTCCGGGATGCCCGGCTCGGGGATGTTCTCCCCCTTGACGATGGCCTCGTACACCTTGACGCGGCCGACCACGTCGTCCGACTTGATCGTCAGCAGCTCCTGAAGCGTGTAGGCGGCGCCGTACGCCTGCATCGCCCAGCACTCCATCTCACCGAAGCGCTGGCCACCGAACTGCGCCTTACCACCCAGCGGCTGCTGCGTGATCATCGAGTACGGGCCGGTGGAGCGGGCGTGGATCTTGTCGTCGACCAGGTGGTGCAGCTTCAGGATGTACATGTAGCCGACGGACACCGGGTACGGGTACGGCTCGCCGGAGCGGCCGTCGAACAGCGTGGCCTTGCCGTTCTCCTTGACCATGCGCTCGCCGTCGCGGTTCGGCTTGGTCGCGCCGAGCAGCCCGGTGAGCTCCTCTTCCTTCGCGCCGTCGAACACCGGGGTGGCGGTGTTCGTGCCGGGCGCGACGTCGTAGAGCTCTTCGGACAGGTTCTTCGCCCAGTCCGGGTTGCCTTCGATCGTCCAGCCCTGCGAGGCCAGCCAGCCCAGGTGCAGCTCGAGGATCTGGCCGATGTTCATCCGTCGCGGCACACCGTGGGTGTTCAGGATGATGTCGACCGGGGTGCCGTCCTCCATGAACGGCATGTCCTCGACCGGCAGGATCTTGCCGATGACACCCTTGTTGCCGTGCCGGCCGGCGAGCTTGTCGCCCGGCTGGATCTTGCGCTTCTGGGCCACGTAGACGCGGACCAGCTCGTTGACGCCCGGGGGCAGCTCGTCGTCGTCCTCGCGCGAGAACACGCGGATGCCGATGACCTTGCCGGTCTCGCCGTGCGGCACCTTCAGCGAGGTGTCGCGGACTTCGCGGGCCTTCTCGCCGAAGATCGCGCGGAGCAGGCGCTCCTCCGGGGTCAGCTCGGTCTCGCCCTTCGGCGTGACCTTGCCGACCAGGATGTCGCCGTCGCGGACCTCGGCACCGATCCGGATGATGCCGCGCTCGTCGAGGTCGGCCAGGACCTCCTCGGAGACGTTCGGGATGTCCCGGGTGATCTCCTCGGCGCCCAGCTTGGTGTCGCGGGCGTCGATCTCGTGCTCCTCGATGTGGATCGACGTCAAGACGTCGTCCTGCACCAGGCGCTCGGAGAGGATGATCGCGTCCTCGTAGTTGTGGCCCTCCCACGGCATGACCGCGACGAGCAGGTTCTTGCCGAGCGCCATCTCACCGTTCTCGGTGGACGGGCCGTCGGCGATGACCTGACCCTGCTCGACCCGGTCGCCCTCGTTGACGATCGGGCGGTGGTTGAAGCAGGTGCCGTGGTTCGAGCGGCGGAACTTGTACAGCCCGTAGCTCTTCCGCGTGCCGTCGTCGTGCATGATCGTGATCAGGTCCGCCGAGAGCTCCTCGACGATGCCGGCCTGCTCGGCGACGAGCACGTCACCGGCGTCGACCGCGGCGCGCAGCTCCACACCCGTGCCCACGTACGGGGCCTGGTTGCGCAGCAGCGGCACGGCCTGGCGCTGCATGTTCGCACCCATCAGGGCGCGGTTCGCGTCGTCGTGCTCGAGGAACGGGATCATCGCCGTCGCGACCGAGACCATCTGCCGCGGCGAGACGTCCATGTAGTCGATGTCGAGCGGGTCGATCAGCTCGACCTCGCCACCCTTGCGGCGGGCCATGACCCGGTCTTCGACGAAGGTGCCGTCGTCCGAGATCGGCGCGTTGGCCTGGGCCTTGACGTACCGGTCCTCTTCGTCCGCCGTCAGGTAGTCGACCTGGTCGGTGACCCGGCCCTCGACGACCTTGCGGTACGGCGTCTCGATGAAGCCGAACGGGTTGACCCGCGCGTACGAGCAGAGCGAGCCGATCAGGCCGATGTTCGGGCCTTCCGGCGTCTCGATCGGGCACATCCGGCCGTAGTGCGACGGGTGGACGTCCCGGACCTCCATGCCGGCGCGCTCACGGGACAGACCACCCGGGCCGAGGGCCGAGAGACGACGCTTGTGCGTCAGGCCCGACAGCGGGTTGTTCTGGTCCATGAACTGCGACAGCTGCGAGGTGCCGAAGAACTCCTTGATCGCCGCGCCGATCGGGCGGATGTTGATCAGGGTCTGCGGCGTGATCGCCTCGACGTCCTGCGTGGTCATGCGCTCGCGCACGACGCGCTCGGTGCGGGAGAGGCCGACCCGGATCTGGTTCTGGATCAGCTCGCCGACCGTGCGCAGGCGCCGGTTGCCGAAGTGGTCGATGTCGTCGGTCTCGACCGGGATCTCGGTGCCGTTCGCGGCGTCCATCTTGTCCTCGCCGGCGTGCAGCCGGACCAGGTACTCGATGGTCGTGACGATGTCCTCTTCGGTCAGCGTCCCGGTGTCGTACGGCGTCTCGAGGCCCAGCTTCTTGTTGACCTTGTACCGGCCGACCTTGGCCAGGTCGTAGCGCTTCGCCTTGAAGAACAGGTTCTCCAGCAGGGTCTGCGCGCTCTCCTTCGTGGGCGGTTCGCCCGGGCGGAGCTTGCGGTAGATGTCGAGCAGCGCCTCGTCGGTGCCGGCGGTGTGGTCCTTCTCGAGGGTGGCCAGCAGCGTCTCCGAGAAGGAGAAGCGCTCGCGGATCGCCTCGGTGGTCCAGCCCAGCGCCTTCAGCAGCACGGTGACCGGCTGGCGGCGCTTGCGGTCGATGCGCACGCCGACGGTGTCGCGCTTGTCGACGTCGAACTCGAGCCACGCGCCGCGGCTCGGGATCACGCGGACGCTGAAGACGTCCTTGTCGGTCGTCTTGTCGACGTCCTTCGAGTAGTAGACGCCCGGCGAGCGGACCAGCTGGGACACGACGACACGCTCGGTGCCGTTGATGATGAACGTGCCCTTGTCGGTCATCACCGGGAAGTCGCCCAGGAAGACCGTCTGGCTCTTGATCTCGCCCGTGTTGTTGTTGACGAACTCGGCCGTGACGAACAGCGGCGCGGCGTAGGTCATGTCCTTGTCCTTGCACTCCTCGATCGAGGCCTTGACCTCGTCGAAGCGCGGAGCGGAGAAGGACAGGGACATCGAACCGGAGAAGTCCTCGATCGGGGAGATCTCGTTCAGGACCTCTTCGAGGCCGCCGACCGGGTTTTCTTCACCTTCTTCGACACGGCGTTCGAACCACGCTTCGTCCCCGGTGAACCACTGGAACGACTGGATCTGGACGTCGAGCAGGTTGGGAGTGCTGAGGGGTTCGCGAATCTTTGCGAAGGAAACCCGCTTGGGCGCGCCGGGGATTCCCGTGGACTCCGAGCGAGATTCAGCCGAGGTGGTCGCAGCAGTGGCCTGGTTCGCGGGAGAGACTGCCAAGATGCGTCCTTCCGGGGACAATGAGCGGTGACGGCCGCCATAGCAACAGCTATGAGCGACTGTCAAGGGTGCCGTGTGCCCACTATCCTAACTACCGGCTCCGGGCAGCCTGAAAGAGGGCAGCGCAAAGAGGCAGTCTAGCCCGAACGGCGCGGTCTGTCCAGGGGGCGCTCCCGATGGGGCCCAGCCTGCCTCGCGACGTCTTCAGGTATGCCTCCAGGCGAGCCGGTTGTCCCTCCCGCAAGGGCCGCCGGTTTCGCCGTCGGGAGTAAGCGTGAACCCAGCGGGGCCGAGAGTCAAGATGCCACACGGGGGTCGGCCCGGTTGGCGCAGCGTTGGAGAGGGTCAGCGGAGCGTAAGCGGCCGAATATCATGCAGGTTACTGGCTGGTAGCGCCAGTAAAGGGGCTCGACCTGCGGTTTTTCCACGGATTCCGTCGCCCCGGCTGTGCCGTACGCCACCCGGCACGGGCGGAGAAGTTCTCCGGACGGGCGCGTCGGAGCGTTCTCGGGGGCCGGTCGGGAGGGGCTTCCGGGCGAGTCACAGCGGTCACTCGTGCCCCAGGCGCCACGGCGGCCGGGAGGGGTCCCCGAGGGGCCGTGACGGACCTCCCGGGGCCGTTCCGGGCCGCCGGTGGTCCGGCGCCCCGGCGCGGCCGCTGAACGCCGTACAAGAGCGCCTGGGGGCCACCGGACCCACGGCTCGCCGCGGACTGCCGGGCGTCGGCGGTCCGCGCGGACCCACCCGGCGGACGCGCGCCGGACCAGAGCACACCCGCGCCCGGCCAGACGATCGGACATCCCCTCTACCGCGCTCCGTAGCCGCTCGCGGTGAAAGGGTCGTTCACTTCGCCAGACGGCAGGGTCCCGGCGAAGTCGGGCAGCACGGCCGATCCGGCCATCCGCGACGACATGAATGAGTCATTCACCTCACCAGACGACATGAATGACCCATTCACGACATCCCCGCGACCCCCGGCCGGTCACCCACACGCCGGCGCGACGAAGGGCCCCCTCCGCTCGTCTCGTGAACGGAGAGGGCCCTTCGGCGCGGCTACTTGCTCGGCGAAGGCGCGGGCGACGCCGGCGCCTGGCTCGCCGCCGGGATCTTCGGCGCGTTGTACGTGTCCATGTCCGTGATCTTCCACTTGTCGCCCTGGAGCTGGGCGTTCAAGTGGAGCTGGGCGGTACCCGCGGTCGTCTTCTTCGTGTCCGTGCGGGTCGAGGTCTGGTCGACGAAGACCATCACCTTCGCCAGGTCGCCGTTCAGCATGATGACCGCCGAGCGCGTCACCTTGCAGGTCACGACCATCTTCTGCTCGGGCGCGAGCCGCTTGACCTCGCCCATCAGGGAGTTGTACTTGGCGCGGACGTCGTCGTTGGCCAGCAGGTCGTTGGCCGCGTCCTCGGTCTTCTTGATGTTGTTGAAGTCGTACGAGAACAGCGCCTCGGCCGCCTTCGACACCGAGTCCTTGACCTGCGCCGTCTTCGCGACGTCCAGCAGCGCCGTGTTGCTGGTCGCCGAGGAGACCTGGACCTCTTCGTACTTGAACCAGAACGCCAGGCCGCCCAGCACCAGCGCGACGAGCACCAGGGCGCCCGCCACGACGTACGGCTTCTGCACGCGCGAGCCCGCGGCCGGCGTCGCTTCCGAAGCGGCTTCGGCGACCGCGACCTCGGACTCCTCCGTCGGCTTCGCGATGCCCGTGTCGCGCTTCTTCCGGCGCGGCGCCGGGCGGGCGGGGGCCTCTTCCTCCTCGGCCTCGGGCTCGCCGGTCAGCGCGTCGACCGAAGGCTCCTCCTCCTCGGTGCCGACGGCCGCGAACACCGCCGTGTCCTCGGCGGACGGCGCCGTGTCGAGCTGCCCGCTCGCGGCTTCGAACGACTCCGGCTTGGCGGCCGGTCGCGGTGCCGG